>JALYHF010000083.1 GCA_030776745.1 Actinomycetota bacterium
GAGTCGGAGCCGATCATGGAGATGGCCCCCAGGTCGTGGAGGATGTCCTCGGCGGCGATGGTGGACGGGCGGATGCGGCTCTCGGCGAAGGCCAGGTCCTCGGGGATGGCCGGGTTGAGGTGGTGGCACACCATCAACATGTCGAGGTGCTCGTCGACGGTGTTGACCGTGTGGGGGCGAGTCGGGTTGGTCGACGAGGGCAGCACGTTGGGCTGGGAGACGACGGTGATGATGTCGGGGGCGTGGCCGCCACCGGCGCCCTCGGTGTGGTACGTGTGGATGGTCCGCCCGGCGATGGCGGCCAGGGTGCTGTCCACGTAGCCGGCCTCGTTCAGGGTGTCGGTGTGGATGGCGGCCTGCACCCCGGTCTCGTCGCACACCCGCAGACAAGCGTCGATGGCCGCCGGCGTGGTACCCCAGTCCTCGTGCAGCTTGAACCCCGACGCCCCTGCCACCAGCTGCTCGCCCAACGCGTCCTCGGCAACGGTGTTGCCCTTGCCCAGCAGGGCCACGTTCACCGGCCAGCCGTCGAGGGCGCGCAGCATGGCGGCCAGGTTCCACTCCCCGGGGGTGACGGTGGTGGCCTTGGTCCCCTCGGCCGGGCCGGTGCCGCCCCCGATGATGGTGGTGATGCCCGACGCCAGGGCTTCCTCGAGCAGCTGGGGGCAGACGAGGTGCACGTGGCTGTCCACCGCCCCGGCGGTGACGATCTTGCCGTTGCCGGCGAGGATCTCCGTGGAGGGGCCGATGACCAAGGCGTCGGAGACGGCGTCCATGGTGTCGGGGTTCCCGGCCTTGCCGATCCCCACGATGCGCCCGTCGCGCACGCCGATGTCGGCCTTGACCACCCCCCAGTGGTCGAGGATGACGGCACCGGTGATCACCAGGTCCGGTGTCCCCTGGGCGCGGGTGGCGGTCGACTGCCCCATCGACTCGCGGATCACCTTGCCGCCCCCGAACACCGCCTCGTCGCCGCCGGCGCAGTGGTCCTGCTCCACCTCGACGAGCAGGTCGGTGTCGGCCAGGCGGACGCGGTCGCCGAGCGTCGGCCCGTACAGCCGGGCGTAGCGCGACCGCTCGACCTCGCTCACCCGTCGAGGGGCCCGGCGACCTCGCCCCGCAGGCCGGCGACCACCCGGCGGCCGCCGATGGGCACCAGGTCCACCGTCTGGTCGATGCCCGGCTCGAAGCGCACGGCGGTGCCGGCGGGGATGGCCAGGCGGAAGCCTCGGGCCCGGGCCCGGTCGAACTCCAAGGCGGGGTTGGCCTCGGCGAAGTGGTAGTGGGAGCCGACCTGCACCGGGCGGTCGCCGGTGTTCACCACCGGCAACGAGAGCGGGGCACGGCCCCCGAAGAGCACGACGGGCCCGGTGCCCACGAGGATCTCCCCGGGCCGGATCACCCGATCGGCTGGTGGATGGTGACCAGCTTGGTGCCGTCGGGGAAGGTGGCCTCGGCCTGCACCTCGGGGATGAGCTCGGCCACGCCGTCCATCACCTGCTCGGCGGTGAGCACCCGCCGGCCGGCGTCCATCAGCTCGGCCACCGAGCGGCCCTCGCGGGCGCCCTCGAGGATGAAGCACGTGAGCACGGCCACCGCCTCGGGGTGGTTGAGGCGAAGGCCCCGGGCCTGGCGGTCCCGGGCCACCATGGCGGCCACGGAGACGAGCAGGCGCTCCTGCTCGTGGGCGGTCAGGTGCACGCCGTCATCGTCACACGGCCACCAGGTCGGCGAAGGCGGCCCGGTCGGCGGAGGCCGTCTCCCCGGCGGCGACGATGCGCCCGCCGTCCATCACGGCGTAGCGCTGGGCCAGGCGCAGGGCGAACTCGACGTACTGCTCGACCAGCAGGATCGACAGCCCGGTCTCCTTGTGCAGGCGGGCGATGGCGTCCTCGATCTCGAGGATGATCGAGGGCTGGATCCCCTCGGTGGGCTCGTCCAGCAACAGCAGCGACGGACGGGTCACGAGGGCCCGGGCGATGGCCAGCTGCTGGGCCTGGCCGCCGCTGAGGAGGCCGGCCGGGCGGTCGAGCAGGCGGCGCAGGGCGGGGAAGACGTCGAGGGCGTCGTCGACGGCGGCCCGCTCGGCCGGACCCGCCCGCCCGGCCCGCTCGGCCACCACGGTGAGGTTCTCGGCCACGCTGAGATGGGGGAACACCTGGTGCCCCTGAGGGACGTAGCCCATGCCGGCACGGGCCCGGGCGAACGGCGCGGCCCCGGTGATGTCGGCCCCGTCGAGGAGGACGACACCGGCACGCACGGGGAGCACGCCCATGACGGCGTTGAGCAGCGTGGTCTTGCCCACGCCGTTGCGGCCCATGAGGCACACCAGGCTGCCGTCCGGCACCGAGAGGGACACGCCGTAGACCACCTCGGTCTTGGCGTAGGCGACGCGGAGGTCGTGCACCTGCAGGTTCACGCCGGCGCCTCCTCGAGGGTCACCGGCGAGGAGGGCGGCTCCCGGCGAGACCGCCCCAGGTAGACCTCGCGCACCCGGGGGTCGGACTGCACCTGCTGCACCGTGCCCTCGAAGAGCACCTTGCCCTCGTGCAGCACGGTGACGGTGCGGGCGAAGCGACGCAGGAAGGCCATGTCGTGCTCCACGACCACCACCGTGCGCTCCCCCGCCAGCTCCTCCAACAGCGCCCCGGTGGCCAGGCGCTCCTCGGGGCTCATGCCGGCCACGGGCTCGTCGAGCAGGAGGAGGCGAGGGCGCTGGACGAGCAGCATGGCGATCTCGAGCCACTGCTTCTGACCGTGGGAGAGGTAGCGGGCGGGCTGGTCGGCCAGCGCGGCCAGGCCCACCCGCTCGAGCGCCTCGGCCACCGCCGGCGACACGCCGCGGCGCTGGCGCAGCAACGACGGGAACCGGCGCCGGAACGACTCGGCCAGGTCCAGGTTCTCGACCACGGTGAGGGACTCGAACACCGTGGGCGTCTGGAAGCTGCGGCCAATGCCGCGGCGCACGATGGCGTGCTCCCGGGCGCCGAGGACCGACTCGCCCTCGAAGCGCACGTCGCCGGCGACGGGACGGGTGAGGCCGCTGATCACGTCGACCAGCGTGGTCTTGCCCGCCCCGTTGGGCCCGATGAGGAAGCGCAGCTCCCCCTCCTCGACGGCCAGGTCGATCCCGTCGATGGCCCGAAAGCCGTCGAACTCCACGACCAGCCCGGAGACCTGGAGGGCCGGCGTCACACCACCACCCCCTCGGGC
>JALYHF010000084.1 GCA_030776745.1 Actinomycetota bacterium
GGCGTCGACGCCCCGATCGGCCACCAGCCGCCGCCGGATCTCGGCCTCGATCTCCTTGCGCACGCGGTCGATGCGGATCTCGAACTCGTCCCGCTCCAGTCGCTCCTCGAGCGGCGTCAGCTCACCGGCGTCCTGGCGGGCCTGCTCGAGCAGGCGCTCCAGCACGCCGTCGAGGTCGAGGTTCCGCAGCGTCCGGTACAGGTAGTACGTGCCGCCCACGGGCCGGCCCGGTTCCATGCCGGCGTAGCGCAGCACGGCCTGGCGGGCCACCGCCCGCATCAGCCCGTCGTCGGCGTGGAGGAGCGAGCGGTACAGGGCCTCGGCCAGCTCCTCGGGCGACAGCCCCTCCAGGCCGCCGCCCGCGGCGGTGCCGTCAGTGGCCGCGTCGGCCATGTCCAGCGCGTCGCCGTCGGCGTCATCCTCCTGGCGGATCTCGAACTGCCGGCCCCGCATGGAGAAGTACACCTCGAAGGCGGTCTCGAAGGCCTTCCAGTGGGCGCCGTTCTTCACCAGGGTGGCCCCCAGGGCGAACTTGAACGCCTCCCGGTCCTCGAGCGGGATGTGCTTCACCGCCTCCATGGCGTCGAGGTTCTCGGTGAGGCTGACCGGCAGTCCCGCCGCCCGCAGCTCCTGGATGAAGCCGGCCAGGAGGTCGAGCACCTCAGGCCTCCTGGACGGACAGCTCCTTGGCCGTCTTGGCGATGTCGGACTGGTACTTGAGCAGGATGTGCAGCGTGGCGGTGGCCTGCTCGGCATCGACACCCTCGAGACCCAGCAGCACCAGCGTGCGGGCCCAATCCAGGGTCTCCGACACGGACGGCTGCTTCTTGAGCTCGAGCTGGCGGATGGAGCGCACGATGCGCACCACCTGGTCGGCCAGGTGCTCGGAGATCTCCGGTACCCGTGCCAGCACGATCTGGCGCTCCCGCTCGAGGTCGGGGTAGTCGACGTGCAGGTACAGGCACCGCCGTTTGAGGGCCTCCGACAGCTCGCGGGTGTTGTTGGAGGTGAGGAACACGAGCGGGATCCGGGTGGCCGACACCGTGCCGAGCTCGGGGATGGACACCTGGTAGTCCGAGAGGATCTCGAGCAGCAAGGCCTCGGTCTCCACCTCGATCCGATCGACCTCGTCCACCAGGAGCACCACCGGCTCGTCGGCCCGGATGGCCTCGAGCAGCGGACGGGTGAGGAGGAAGTCCTCGCTGAAGATGTCCTCCTCGATGTCGGCCCACTCCGTGCCCCTGGACCGGCCTCCCGGGCCGGCCGTGCCGGAGTCCTCGGCCACGCGCTGGGCCTGGATGCGCAGCAACTGCTTCTTGTAGTTCCACTCGTAGAGCGCCTTGGACTCGTCGAGGCCCTCGTAGCACTGCAGCCGGATCAGGCGCGCTCCCGTGGCCTCGGCCACCGACTTGGCCAGCTGGGTCTTGCCGGTGCCGGCCGGTCCCTCCACCAGCACCGGCTTGCCCAGCCGGTCGGCCAGGTACACCACCCCGGCGATGCCCTCGTCGGCCAGGTAGCCGGCCCGGCGCAGGCCGTCGCGCACCTCCGCCACCGAGGCGAAGCGGTGGGGGGCGGTCACACCCGCACCTGCCCCTCTCCCTCGACGACGTACTTCACGGTGGTGAGCTCGCGCAGGCCCATGGGGCCGCGGGCGTGCAGCTTCTGCGTGCTGATGCCGATCTCGGCGCCGAAGCCGAACTGCTCGCCGTCGGTGAAGCGGGTGGAGGCGTTCACCACCACGGCGGCGGCGTCCACCTCCTTCGTGAAGCGCCGGGCTGCGGCCAGGTCGGCGGTGACGATGGCCTCGGTGTGGCCGGAGCCGTAGCGGCGGACGTGGTCGATGGCGGCATCGAGCGAGGGCACCACCGCCACCGACATGCGCAGGTCGAGGAACTCACGGGCGAAGGCGTCCTCGTCGGCCGTGCCGATGCCGCCCACGATCTGGCGGGACCGCTCGTCGCCCAGCAGCTCCACCCCGTCGAGGGCGGCGGCGGCGGCGGGGAGGAAGCGCTCGGCCACCGCCTCGTGCACCACCAGCGACTCCGCCGCGTTGCACACCGAGGGGCGCTGGGTCTTGGCGTTCACCACGATGGAAAGCGCCATGTCGAGGTCGGCCCACTCGTCCACGTAGACGTGGCAGTTGCCGTCGCCGTCCACGACGTAGGGCACGTTGGCATGGTCGACGACGGCGCGGATGAGCGAGGCCCCACCGCGGGGGATCAGGCAGTCGATCACGCCCCGTAGCTGCATGAACTCCCGTGCCGACTCCCGGCTGGTGTCCTCGACCAGGACCAGGGCGTCCTCGGGCAGGCCGGCCTTGGCGAAGCCCTCCCGCAGGGCGGTGGCGATGGCCCGGTTGGAGGTGATGGCGGCCGAAGAGCCGCGTAGGAAGGCCACGTTGCCCGACTTGAGGCACAAGGCGGCGGCGTCGCTGGTCACGTTGGGCCGGTTCTCGTAGATGATGCCGACCACGCCCAGGGGCACCCGTACCCGGCTGATGCGCAGGCCGTTGGGTCGGACCCAGCCCTCCACCACCTCGCCCACCGGGTCCGGGAGGGAGGCCACCTGGCGGAGGGCCTCGGCCATGCCCTCCACCCGGGAGGCGTCGAGGCGCAGCCGGTCGACCACGGTGGCGGTGGTGCCGGCCGCCTCGGCCCGAGCCACGTCGGCGGCATTGGCGGCCAGCACGTCGGCCGAGCGCTGCACCAACAGGTCGGCTCCGGCGTGGAGGGCGGCGTCCTTGGCCCCCGTGGACACCCCGGCCAGCACGGGGGCGGCGGCCTGCGCCCGTCGGCCCAACTCGGCGAGGGTGGTCATCGCTCCAGGCTACCGGGGCCCGTCGTCGTTCTCGGGGTTGGCGCGTGGGCCACCGTACGCTCTCGGCGTGCGATCCGCCCTGGCCGCGCCCGTCGAGCGCTTCATCGACGACCTCACGCCCGTGCTGGCCCGCATCGCCGAGGAGGCTCAGGCGGCCCAGAAGGATCGAGCGGCGGGCGACGTGGCCCTGGAGGCCTACAACATGGCCGCCGCCTTCATCGACGTCGACGGCCTGCACACCGACGAGGAGCTGTGGGCCTTCGTCACCACGTTCGCCCCCAGGTTCGACACCATGCTGGGGTACGCCACCCCCAGCGACGTGCGCAAGGCGGGGCTGATCTCCGGCAAGCGGCACTGGCTGGAGAAGGCGTCGGTGCTTCTCGAGATCCTCCTGGCCGACGACCGACGCCGGGGCACGACGAACGCCTGGCGGTACTACGAGGGCGCCATGGCCATCGCCCACGCCGTCTGCTCCATCGACGCCCACCCGGCCCGCAGCGAGCTGGAGGCGGTGGATCGCTTCCGGTCCCTGCTCCTGGCCACCATGACGCGGTGGGACGTGCCCCGTCCGGGAACGCCGCCGGTGGCCCGGGCCGGAGTCCCGCCGCCGCCGGCCCAGCCGCCCGAGCAGGGTGAGCCCCGACAGCTGGAGGAGCTCCTGGCCGAGCTCGACGCCCTGGTCGGCCTGGAGCCGGTGAAGGCGGAGGTCCGCCTGGTGGCCAACCTCATCCAGGTACAGAACCTGCGCCGCCAACGCGGCCTGCCAGTGGCCGAGTCCAGCCGCCACCTGGTGTTCACCGGCAACCCGGGCACCGGCAAGACCACCGTCGCCCGCCTCCTGGCGCAGATCTACCGGACTCTGGGGGTGGTGGCCAAGGGTCACCTGGTCGAGACCGACCGTTCCCAGCTGGTGGCGGGCTACGTGGGCCAGACGGCGATCCAGGTGCGCAAGGTGGTGGAGCAGGCCCTTGGCGGTGTGCTGCTGATCGACGAGGCCTACGCCCTCGCCCGCGGGGACCAGAGGGACTTCGGCCAGGAAGCGACGGACACGCTGGTCAAGCTCATGGAGGACCACCGCGACGAGGTGGTGGTGATCGCCGCCGGCTACCCCGAGGAGATGGCCCGCTTCGTCGAGTCCAACCCCGGGCTGCGGTCCCGGTTCCCCAAGACGGTGTTTTTCCCCGACTACTCCACCGACGAGCTGGTCGCCATCTTCCACGCCCTGGGCGCCAAGTCGGGCTACCAGTGCGGGCCAGACGCCGCCGGGCGGTTGCGCGAGTGGTTCGACGCCCAGCCCCGGGACAAGGGCTTCGGCAACGCCCGGCTGGCCCGGAACCTGTTCGAGGCGGCCGTGGCCCGTCAGGCCAGCCGGGTGGTGAGCATCGAGGAGCCCACCAACGAGGAGCTGGTCCTCCTCACCGGCGACGACATCGCGCCGCCCGCTCCCGCCAGCGGCCGACAGCCCTAGCGGGCGACGGCTTCTACGCTCGTCCACGTGGCCCCCAGGATCCTCGCCTTCCTCGCTGCCGTGGCCATGGTGGTGGGGGCCGTCGCCGTGCGGGACCGGCTCGAGGGTGGCGACGGCGAGCCGGCCACCGAAGCGATGCTGCGCCTGGTCTGCTCGAACGAGCTGGCGGCGGCGTGCGAGCGCTTGGACGAGCAGGAGGACGGCCTCGAGGTGACCATCGAGGCCGCCGGCGAGACGGCTGGGCGGTTGGCGGCGGCCCGCCCGGGCACGGGGACCACCGTCGACGGCTGGCTGGTGGCCGGTCCCTGGCCCGCCATCGTGGAAGAGACCCGACGAAGCGGCGGCATGGAGCCGCTGCTGTCCACCGGCGCCGTCCTGGCCCGCTCCCCCACCGTGCTGGCCGTGTTCCCGACCCGGGCCGAGGTGCTGCGCCGCAACTGCGAGGGCGAGGCCATCGCCTGGCGCTGCCTGGGCGACGTGGCCGGCCGGGGAACGTGGGCGGCGGTGGGTGGGCGGCCCGAGTGGGGCCCGGTGAAGGTCATCGTCGACGACCCGTCGTCGGAGGCCGACGGCCTGGCCGTGCTGGGGGCGGCCACCGCCGCGTTCTTCCAGCGGGCCGACGTGGCCTCCAACGACCTGGACGACGCCTACCGGGCCTGGCTGGCTGGGCTGGCCCGGGCCGTGCCTTCGGGGCCGGTGTCGCTCGAGCAGGGCCTCGCCGCCGGGCCGGCCTTGCTCGACGCCTACGCCGGGCTCGAGGCCGAGGCCGCTCCGTTGGTCGCCACCTCGGCGCAGCCGGACAAGCCGCTCCTCATCTACCCTTCGCCTGTGGCGACGGCGGACGTGGTGCTCGGCTCGGTGCCCGGCCCCCGCTCCCGCCGCCTGGCCGAGCTGGTGGCGAGCCGGGCCGGGCGGATGGCGTTGGCCACCACCGGGTGGCGGGTCCCCGGCCAGCCCCGCGCCGCCGGTGTGCCGGCCACCCCGGCCCTGCCGGCGGAGAGCGGCCTGCCCCGCCCGGGCGCCCTCGCCG
>JALYHF010000085.1 GCA_030776745.1 Actinomycetota bacterium
CCCAGTCACGTCACAGCCGGTGCCGGCCGAGGCCCGTCGTCTAGAAGTCGTCCATGCCGCCGCCGCCGGGCACGGCCGGGGCGTCCTTCTCGGGCTTGTCCACGATGACGGCCTCGGTGGTGAGGAAGAGGGCGGCGATGGAGGCCGCGTTCTGCAGCGCCGACCGGGTCACCTTGGCGGCGTCGATGACGCCGGCCTTGAACAGATCCTCGTACTCACCGGTGGCGGCGTTGAGGCCGACACCGCCCTCCAGGTTGCGCACCTTCTCGACCACCACGCCGCCCTCGAGGCCGGCGTTGACGGCGATCTGCTTGAGCGGCTCCTCCACTGAGCGGGCCACGATGCGGGCCCCGGTGGCCTCGTCGCCCTCGAGCTTCTCGGCCCGATCCAGGATGCGGGCCTGGGCACGGAGCAGGGCTACGCCGCCGCCGGCTACGACACCCTCCTCCACGGCCGCCTTGGTGGTGGACACGGCGTCTTCGATGCGGTGCTTCTTCTCCTTGAGCTCCACCTCGGTGGCGGCGCCGACCTTGATGACGGCCACACCGCCGGAGAGCTTGGCCAGGCGCTCCTGGAGCTTCTCCCGGTCGTAGTCCGAGTCGGTGTTCTCCATCTCGGCCTTGATCTGGGTGATCCGTCCCCGGATGTCCTCGTCCGAGCCGGCACCCTCGACGATGGTGGTCTCGTCCTTGGTGACGGTGACCTTGCGAGCCTTGCCCAGCAGGTCGAGGGTGACGTTCTCGAGCTTGAGGCCCACCTCCTCGGTGATGACCTGGCCGCCGGTGAGGATGGCGATGTCCTGGAGCATGGCCTTGCGGCGGTCGCCGAACCCGGGAGCCTTGACGGCAGCCGACTTGAAGGTGCCGCGGATCTTGTTGACGACCAGCGTGGCCAGGGCCTCGCCCTCGACGTCCTCGGCGATGATGGCCAGCGGGCGACCGGACTGCATGATCTTCTCGAGCACGGGCAGCAGGTCGCGCACGGCGCTGATCTTGGAGCCGACCAGCAACAGGTAGGGGTCTTCGAGGACGGCCTCCATGCGCTCGGGGTCGGTCACGAAGTAGGGGGAGATGTAGCCCTTGTCGAAGCGCATCCCCTCGACCAGGTCCATCTCCATGCCGAAGGTCTGCGACTCCTCGACGGTGATCACGCCGTCCTTGCCCACCTTGTCGATGGCCTCGGAGATCATGGCGCCGATCTCCTCGTCGGCGGAGGAGATGGACGCCACCTGAGCGATCTGGTCCTTGGACTCGACGTCCTTGGAGACGTCCTTCAGGGCGTCGACGGCGGCCTCCACGGCGGACTCGATCCCCCGCTTGAGCGACATGGGGTTGGCGCCGGCGGCCACGTTGCGGAGGCCCTCGTGCACCATGGCCCAGGCCAGCACGGTGGCGGTGGTCGTGCCGTCACCGGCCACGTCGTCGGTCTTCTTGGCCACTTCCTTGACCAGCTCGGCCCCGATCTTCTCGTAGGGGTCCTCGAGGTCGATCTCCTTGGCGATGGACACCCCGTCGTTGGTGATGGTGGGGGCGCCCCACTTCTTGTCGAGCACGACGTTGCGGCCCTTGGGGCCCAGCGTGACCCGTACGGCGTCGGCCAGCTGGTTCATGCCGGACTCGAGCTGGCGGCGGGCGTGCTCTTCGAAGGCGATCGTCTTTGGCATCGCGTACTTCCTCCCGGGGGTGCGATCGTTAGCACTCTCTCTGTTCGAGTGCTAAGGGTAGCGATCCCTTGGCACTCGACGCAAGTGAGTGCCAGCTGCGTCTCTTTCCCCGGGCGGCCGGAAAGAGGGCTCAGCCGCCGGCCACGGCGGGGACGATGGAGAGGGTCTGCCCGGCCTCCACCGGCGTCTCCAACCCCTGGAGGAAGCGCACGTCCTCGTCGGCCAGGAAGACGTTGACGAAGCGACGAAGGTTCCCGGCTTCGTCGAAGAGGCGCTCCCCGAAGCCAGGATGGGTGGCGTCGAGGGCCTTGAGCACCTCCCCCACGGTGGACCCCTCGAGGGGCACCTCGCCGGTGCCACCCGTGAGGCTGCGCAACTGGGTGGGGACGCGCACCTTGACCGTCACCGGGCCTCCACGTCGATCTGCTCGTTGAACGCCTCGATGGTAGGGGCGATGGTGGCCGTCGGCCCCACGTGCCCGGTCACGGCGTCGATCGTCTTGAGGCCGAGCCCCGTGACGTAGGCGACCACCCTCTCGTCGCGCCGCACCACTCCCTCGCCGGCCAGCCGGGCCAGCGTGGCGATGGTGACGCCTCCGGCCGTCTCGGCGAAGATGCCCTCGGTCCGGGCCAGCAGGCGGATGCCCTCCACGATCTCGTCGTCGCTGACCGAGCCCACGGCCCCGCCCGTGTCGCGCACCGTGCGCAGGGCGTACCAACCGTCGGCCGGGTTGCCGATGGCCAGGGACTTGGCGATGGTCGCCGGCTTCTGGGGGCGGACGTGCTCGCTTCGCTCCGAGAAGGCGGTGGCCACGGGCGAGCAGCCGGCCGCCTGCGCCCCGGACACCCGGACGTGGGGCTCGTCGTCGAGGAGCCCCACCCTGTGGAGCTCGGTGAAGCCCTTGTGCACCTTCACCAGCTGGCTCCCGGAGGCGATGGGCACCACGACGTGGTCAGGGACGGTCCAGCCCAACTGCTCGGCCACCTCGAAGGCCAACGTCTTGGAGCCCTCGGCGTAGTACGTCCGCACGTTGACGTTCACGAAGGCCCACGTGGGGTGCTCGCTGGCCAGCTCGGCGCACAGGCGGTTCACGTCGTCGTAGTTGCCGTCGACGGCGACGAGCTTCCCCCCGTAGACGGCGGTGGCCACCACCTTGGCCTCCTCCAGATCGTGGGGGATGAACACGATCGATTCCATCCCGGCCCGGGCGGCGTGGGCAGCGACGGAGTTAGCCAGGTTGCCCGTGGACGCGCAGGCGGCCACCTTGAACCCGAGCTCGCGGGCCTTGGTCAGCGCGACCGACACCACGCGGTCCTTGAACGACCCCGTCGGGTTCAAGGTGTCGTTCTTGATCCAGAGCTCGCCCAGCCCGAGCTCGGCCGCCAGCCGGTCGGCGCGCACCAGCGGCGTGTAGCCGGCCCCGAGGTTGACGGCGTCGGCGGCGGCTGCCGGCAGCAGGTCGGCGTAGCGCCAGACGGTGGCCGGCCCGGCGCTGATCTTGTCCCGGCTGACGGCGCCGGCGATGGCCTCGTAGTCGTAGGAGACCTCGAGGGGCCCGAAGCAGTATTCGCACACGTGCAAGGCCTCGGCCGGGTACGGACGTCCGCACTCCCTGCACCTGAGGCCGCTGACGAATGGGGCCGTGCGCCCGGTGACCGGCAACCTTCCTCCTCATCGTTCCGGGCATTGGCACCTGGGGGTCTTCCCTGGTTGCCGCGGTGTCGTCGGGCCCGGCCCCTCGACCGCTCTGGATGATGGCGGGTGGCGTCGCGGAGGACCACGGCGTCACCACTATGGTGGCCGTCCCGTTCGCCGAGCGCAAAACGGTTTCTGGGGAGAGCGTCGTCCATGTCGGCCATCCGAACCGTCCACCACCGCGACTTCACCGCCGCCGCCCTGGTGGAGGTCAAGGGTCAGCGGCGCGTGACCGTGTGCCTCCCCGCTCGCGACGAGGAGGAGACGGTGGGCGCCATCGTGGCCTCCATCGGACGGGCCCTGGTGCAGCGCGCCCCCCTCGTGGACGAGGTGCTGGTCGTCGACGACGGGTCCCACGACGGTACCGCGGCGGCGGCGGCGGCGGCCGGCGCCCGGGTGGTGGCGACGGCCGCGGTCGGCAAGGGCCGAGCGATGTGGACCGGCCTCCGCCGGTCACGGGGGGACGTGGTCGTCTTCTGCGACGCCGACGTCCGCAACTTCGCCCCTAGCTTCGTCGTCGGCCTGCTCGGCCCGGTGCTCAGCGGTGACGACACCGGGTTCGTGAAGGCGTTCTACGACCGGCCCCTCGACGGTCGGGCGGGTGAGGGGGGCCGCGTCACCGAGCTGCTGGCCAAGCCCCTCCTGCGCACGTTGTTCCCCCAGCTCGCTCCGGTCGTCCAGCCGCTCGCCGGCGAGTGCGCCGGCCGCCGGGAGGTCTTCGAGCAGGTCCCGTTCGCCGAGGGCTATGGCGTCGACATCGCCCTGCTGTTGGACGTCGTCTCCCGGTTCGGCCTCGGGGCGGTGGCCCAGGTCGACCTCGGCGAGCGCGTCCACCGCAACCGGCCCATCCACGAGCTGGTGCCCCAGGCCGACGCCGTCCTGCGCACCGCGCTTAGCCGGGCCGGCCTGGCCGGCCCCGTCCCGCAGTGTCCTCGTGTGGCGGACGTGGCGGGCGCCGTCCGGCTGTGATCCAGGCGCTCTACGTCGACGTCGACGGCACGCTGGTCGGCCCTGGCGGCGACGCACTGTGGGGCGGCTCCAGCCGTCTGGTGGAAGCTCTCCTTCGCTGCCGCTCGGCGGGCCTGGCCGTGGTTCCGGTCACCGGTCGGGGGCGGGTCCAGGTGCGAGAGCTGTGCCGCCTTCTCGGCCTCCCGCGGGGCATCGGCGAGCTGGGCTGCGTCCACGTCGAGGGCGTAGAGGTGCGCTACGAGCTCGGTCGCTTCCCCTTCACGGGCCGCACACCGGTGGAAGCCATGGAGGCCGAGGGCGCCATCGCCCTCGTCGTGGGCCTCGGGGGCCTCGAGCCCCACGACCCCTGGAACGAGGGCCGGGTGGCCACCTTCGTCCTCAGAGGCAAGGCCGACGTTCCTGGGGCCAACGCCGCCCTGGCCGAGCACGGTCTGGCCTGGTGCCAGCTGGTCGACAACGGGGTCCTCCGCCGGGAGGGCCTGCACGCCTATCACCTGGCGCCGGCGGGGACGGGCAAGGCCGAGGGCGTGCGCATCGACCGGGACCACCACGGCCTGGCCCGAGAGGACGTGGCCTACGTGGGCGATGCCGCCGCCGACCTGGCCTGCGCCGCCGAGGTGGGCCAGTGCTGGCTGGTCGCCAACGCCGACCCCGAGTTGGACTGGCCGCTGCGTACGGCCGCCCCCTACGGCGAGGGCGTGGCCGAGGTCGTCGACCGGCTGCTTTCCTGAACGTCGCCGCGGGAGCCGGTCGCCGGCGCCGACCCTGACCGGGAGGCGGCGGTCCCCCTGCCGTCAGCGGGCGCTCGCTCGTCGGCACCGTCGCCGCCCACGACGTCTTGCACCAGGCCCGGCCCCTCGTCGTCGCCAACCGCGGGGAGCGGTTCCCCCAGCACGTGCACCCGCCACACGTGCCCGGCGATGATCTTGAGCATGGCTGCCGCTGGTACCGCGAACAGCAGCCCGAAGAACCCCGCCAGGCTGCCGCCGGCCAGGAGGGCCAGGATGACCGCCGCCGGGTGCAACTGCACGGCCCGCTGCATCACCTGGGGCGTGATGAAGTGGTTGTCGATCTGCTGGACCCCGGCCATGACGGCCACCACCAGCAGGGCCTGGACCGGGCTGCCGGTGGTGAGGGCGATCATCACGCCCGGGATGCCGCCCACCCACGGCCCGATGAGCGGGATCACGTTGAAGAACCCGGCGATCATGCCGATCAGGAACCAGAAGCGCAGGCCGATCACGGCCAGGCCGACGGAGCACATGATCCCGACGATGACGGCGACGGCGAGCTGGCCCCGGAAGAACCCGCCGACGGCCCGGTTGAGGCGCCGGGAGACGTGGAGGATCTCGTCCCGGGCGCCGGCGGGGACCAGCGACTCGCTGACGTCGCGGATGTGGGGCAGGTCCACCAGCAGGTAGAAGGCGATGACGGGCGTCAGCACGAGGATCAACAGGACGTGGAAGACCTGCTCGCCCACGCGCAGGACCCGGTCCAGCTGCTCCCGCAAGGGCAGGTTGTCGTTGCTGAAGGCGCCCTCGAGCTCGGCTCGGGTGAACTCCCAGAAGGTTCCCCTCGACTGCTCGGCGCGGTCGTCCACCCAGCGCTCCGCCTTTGCCTCGATCATGGGCCAGTCGTCGGCCAGCTCCTCCCCTTGGGCCACGGCGAGGGGCACGACGACGAAGCCGGCCAGCGCCACGACGCCGAAGACCCCCAGATAGGCCAACCCGGTTCCGGCCGCTCGGGGGATGTGGCGGCGCTGCAGGGTGGTGACCACGGGGTTGAGGAGGAAGACGACCGCGCTGGCGAAGATCAGTGGCGGGAAGATCACCCGAACGGTCCAGAGGAGGGCGCCGAGCACCGCCAGCAGGGCGGCCACGCCCACCACCGCCCAGCAGAGCTGACCCGCCCGGCGAAGGCGCTCGGTCATCGGCCCAGCCTCCTCACGTAGCCAGGCTAACGGCCAGGTGGTGCGCCACCGCATCTTCGATGCAGGCGAGGGTGGCCGACCGGGCCCGCTCCGTTCCGTAGCGGTGGGCCAGGGAGACCGTGGAGACGGCGGGTGCGCCGTCGGCCAGCACGCCCGGCGGTAGGTCCCCCGGTGGCAGGAACACGTCCCCCACCACGACGAGGACGGGAACCCCAGCCTCGGCCGCCAGCTGGACGACGCCGCCGACCGCCCTGCTCGCGAAGGAGTGCTCGTCGAGGAACTCCTCACCGGTCACGACCAGGTCGGCGGCCGAGATGCGCTCTGCCAGCTCCGTGGTGTCGGCCACGAGCTCGAAACCGGGCACCAGGGTGGCGCCGATGGCGGCCAGGCCACCAGCCAGGCCACCGGCCGCCCCGGACCCGGGGAGGCCCCGCACGTCCACGCCGTGCTGTTCCTCGTACACCTGGGCCAGCCGCTCGAGCCGGCGGGCCAGCAGCGCCACCTGCGAGGGGCTGGCACCCTTTTGCGGGGCGAACTCCTCGGCGGCGTCCAGGAACGTGGTGGTCACGTCGCAGGCGACCACGAGGTCGACTCCTGCCAGCCGGCTGGGGGGCTCGAGGACCTTCAGGCAGCCAAGCCCGCCGTCGGTGGTGGCCGAGCCTCCGACTCCGACGACGATGTGCTTGGCGCGGGACGCGAGGGCAGCGGCGATCAGGTCGCCCACCCCGGCGGTGGACGCCCGCATGGGATCGTTCCACTCGGGGCCCCCGGCCAGCTGGAGCCCAGCGGCCTGCGCCATCTCGATGACGGCGGTGGACCCCCTCATGCGCCATTCGGCCGTCACCGTCTCTCCCAGCGGGCCCCGGACACGCGTCCGGCGCACCGTGCCGCCCAAGGCCTCGAGGATGCCCTCGCCGCCGTCGGACACCGGCGCCTCGTCGCAGCTCCATCCCGTGGCCCGCGCCGCCCGCCCGATGGCGGCCGCCACCTTCTCCGCGGACGCGGTCCCTCGGTAGGCGTCCGGCGCGGCTACCACGTGGGGCACACAGCTATCGTGCCACCCGCATGGCGTCCCCCGACCTCGTCATCGTCTCCAACCGCGGGCCGCTGTCGTTCACCAAGGACGACGAGGGAAGGCTGGTGACCACCCGCGGCGGAGGCGGTTTGGTGTCGAGCCTGGGGCCGGCCGTGGCCGACACCGGAGCCACCTGGGTGGCGAGCGCCATCACCGAGGCCGACCGCGAGGCGGCGGCCAGCGGCATCGTGGAAGCCGAGGGGTTCCGCCTCCACTCGCTGGTCACGGAACCCGGCGCCTACCGCCAGTTCTACGAGGTGGTGGCCAACGCCACGCTGTGGTTCTTGCACCACGACCTGTTCGACCTTCCCCGGCGCCCTCGGCTGGACCGTCACTGGCGCCAGGCCTGGGACACCTTCTGCGACGTGAACGACGCCTTCGCCAAGGCCGTGGCCGACGTCGCCCCGGAGGGGGGAACCGTGCTCGTCCACGACTACCACCTGTCGCTGCTCGGGGACACGTTGCGGCGCCTGCGGCCCGACCTGCATACCGCCCACTTCAACCACACGCCGTTCTGCCACCCCGCGGCGCTGCGGGTGCTGCCCGATCACGCCGCCCGGCGGCTCATCACCGGCCTGGCCGGCCACGGTGCCTGTGGGTTCCACTCGGCGCGGTGGGCGGAATCGTTCGAAGCCTGCTGCCGCGAGATGCTGGTCCCGCCGCCGCGCACGTTCGTGGCCCCGGCTGTCTCCGATCTCGACGCCTTGGAGGCGGTGGCCGCCTCGGAGCAGTGCGGGCGGGACCTGGCCTGGCTTGAGGATCAGGTGGCCGACCGGCGACTGATCGTTCGAGTGGACCGGGTCGAGCTCTCGAAGAACCTGCTGCGGGGCTTCCTGGCCTTCGACGAGCTCCTGCACGACCACCCCGAGTGGCGGGAGCGCGTGGTGCTCTGCGCCTGCGCCTACCCCTCCCGGGACACCCTGGTGGACTACCTCGCCTACCGCCTCGAGGTGGAGGCGCTGGCCGAGCGCATCAACACCACCTGGGCCACGCCGTCGTGGACGCCGGTGGTGCTGGACCTCTCCGACTCGTTCGCTCGCTCCGTCGCCGCCCTGCGTCGCTACGACGTGCTCCTCGTCAACCCCATACGGGACGGGATGAACCTGGTGGCCCAAGAAGGGGCCGCCGTCAACGAGCGCGACGGCGTGCTGGTGCTGAGCCGGGAGGCGGGCGCGTGGGACGAGCTCGGTCAGGCCGCGTTGGGGGTGAACCCCTTCGACGTGACCGCCACGGCCGATGCGCTCGTCCAGGCGCTCACCATGGAAGAGACCGAGCGGGCCGAGCGCAGCGCCGCCCTCCGCAGCGTGGCCACCCGGCGGTCACCGCAGGACTGGCTGGCCGACCAGGTGAGGGCGGCGGCGGCGCCCAGCGGCGGGCCCCACCCCACCGGCGGCACTACAGGAGGCGGTTGAGAAGCTCCAGCGCGCCCTCGGGCCGGTCGACGGTCACGTCAGCCTGGCCGAGCAGCTCGTCGGTCGCCTCCTCGCTCCGCACCACCACCTTCAGGGTGGACACGCCCGCCTCCTCGGCCAGGCGGTCGAGAGCGGCAAAGGCGGGCAGGTCCCCGACGTCGTCTCCGAGGAAGCACACCGCTCGCAATCCCTCGGCCAGATCCCTCACGACGCTGCCCTTGTCCACGTCGATGGGCGGGCGCAGCTCCTCGGACATCCGCCCTCCGTGCGAAGCCAGACCAGTGCGCTCGCCCTGCTCGCCGACCCACCGGCGGGCCCAGTCCCGCTGTTCGGGAGCCGTTCGGTAGTGCAGGGTCAAGGAGAGCCCCTTCGTCTCGACGATCACCCCCGGCGGAGCCTGTTCCTCGGCCAACTCCACCAGCTCGGACACGACCGATCGCCACTTCTCGACCTCCGGATCGGTGACCACGTCGGCGCCCTCCACCCTCTCGAGCCCGTACAGGCCGGCGAGGACGAGGCCCTCGCACCCGGACCCCTCGCCGCATTCGTCCGTCCGCAGGTGCTCGGCCAGGAAGGCGACGGGCCGACCCGACACCACCGCCACCCGACCGAAACGGTGGGCCAGGCGGTGCAGGACCGCTGGCGCGTCGGGCAGCGGCCGGGCCTGTTCCGGATCGTCGACGATCGGCGCCAGGGTTCCGTCGAAGTCGGTGATGACGCCGGCCGACTCGGGATGCTCGAGGAGCGGAGCCAAGCGGGCGGGGCGCAGGTCCTGCTGATCCACGCCCTGACCGTAACGCGCACCGGGGAGGTGTGCCGGGGGGACGTCGGAGTCAGGTCCCCCTCGTGGTCGACGTCGAGCGGGCCCTTCTAGTAGTGGTGGTGGTTCTGTCGTCGCCGGTGGAGGCCAGGCGCTCCGCCAGCTCCGGGCCCACGACCACCGCCACGTTGGCTCCCCGCAGGTCGGTGACCGGAGCTGGGCTGGGCAGGGGCTTCACGGCGGACGTGGGAAGGCCCAGGACCTCGGCTACAGCCACGGCCTCCCGGTCGTAGCCGGGCGTGAAGTAGACGGCGCTGGCATCGGCCCTCTTGGCGTCGCCGGGCGCCAACACGTTGTACCCGGCCTCCTGGAGCATGTCGCGAACCTTGCCGGCCGCTCCCCTCACGGTGGTGCCGTTGGCCGAGATCACCTTGACGTCCTTGGGCTGGCGCGCCGGGCTCGTGGTTGTGGTGGTGGGCGCCGTGGTGGTGGTCACGGCCCGCCTCACGGTCGTCTCCGGAGCGTCACCGGCCGACAGGCGTTGCCGGGGCACGTCGTCGGCGGCATTGAGCAGCACGACGCCGAGAACCACGGCCACAGCCAGCAG
The DNA here is from genome assembly GCA_030776745.1 of Actinomycetota bacterium. Lineage (GTDB taxonomy): Bacteria > Actinomycetota > Acidimicrobiia > Acidimicrobiales > JALYHF01. Next base: position 10,112 of record JALYHF010000085.1, read on the forward strand.
TGCCGCCGCCCGGCCGGCCGCCACCCCGCTCGAACGCCCGAAGGAGCCGTCGCCGGCGGCGTGCTGGCCTGGCTTCAACGACGTGGCCTCACCGGTTCTGCGGTCCGCCGGCCGAGCGGCCCTCGAACCGGGCCCGACGCCGTCGGATTCGGGTGCGGCGAAGGCGACGGACGACCAGCGGGTCGTAGGCCACGGCGTCCGGTGACTCCAGCAGCTCGTTCAACAGCTGGTAGTAGCGGGCGGGGGACAACTCGAAGCGTCCACGGATGGCCCGTTCCTTCGAGCCGGGCTCCGTCCACCAGGAGCGTTCGAAGTCGAGAATGGCGCGATCGCGATCGGAGAGGGCCATCCCGAGAAAGCCTGACAGCAGGCCACCACCACTTCAAGGACCCTACGCTGTCGGCCCGTCGCCCGAGTAGCTCAGCTGGCAGAGCAGGCGCCTTGTAAGCGTCAGGCCGTCGGTTCGAATCCGACCTCGGGCTCCTTACGGAAAACGCTCCCCCGCCAATCGCGGCGGAACGACAGCGCCCAGGGCAGGGCCAGCTTCCCCATCTGCTGGCTGGCGGGGTCCCAGCGCCGGTAGTAGGGGAGGAGCTCCCGGCGGATCACCTCGCGCACCTGGGCCTCATCGTTGGGGTCGAGGTAGCGGTAGTGTTCCACGGCCTCGTCGTCGTCGGCCAAGCCGGTGAGGGGGGCCAGCAGCGCCGACGTAAACCACGGGTTCATGGTCGTTTTCGTCACAGTCCTCACGTCAAACTGGGGTAGGCCGTGTAGGGCTGCCCGTGGCGGAAGACAACGCGAGCGGCCCGGGTGCGGACCACGTCGCTCCCGCCCCCCAGGAAGCCTTCGCCGAGCACCCTATCCAACTGGAGGTCGACCAACGGGGGCGCCAGTCTGCCGGTGGATGTCTTGCGCCCTCTGGATGACCTCCAGCTGGTCTCGGTGGGTGAGGAAGCGCGAGGCGTTTCGGGGGATGTGCTGCACCCCGTCGGGCGTCATCCCCGTGGTGGCCCGCCGGAACTGCTGCTCGAGGGTGGTCTGGGCGCCGTGGCGAGCGAGGAAGTGGGCGCCTGGGACGCTCTGCTCCAGCCGACTGAGGTAGCGCTGGGCGCTGGCTTCGGCCAGGTGGGCGATGCGGGCCGGCCTCGGGCTCCGGCTCAGCTTGGACAACGCCTTGGCCTCGATGCCGGCGCGACGGGCCCAGACTCCCGCACCTCCCGTCCCCACGGCGAGCAACAGGTCGGGCACCAGGTGCCCCAGGGCCCGGGCCGGGTTCTCGA
>JALYHF010000086.1 GCA_030776745.1 Actinomycetota bacterium
ACCGCTCCCATGGTGAAGCCCTGGATGAACCGCTCCAAGAAGAGGTTGAAGACCAGGGCGATGGGCACCGCCACCATCACGGTGGCGGCCTGGAGGGACTGCCAGAAGAAGATGTCGCCCCGCACCAACTCGGTGGGGACTCCGACGCTGATCGTCTTCTCGTTGGTCCTGGCCACGAAGGCCAAGGCGTAGATGAACTCGCTGGCCGAGAGGGTGAAGGCGAACACCACCACGGCCACGATGCCGGGGAACGACAACGGTACGAGGATGCGGGCGAAGGCCCCGAAGCGGCTGTAGCCGTCGATGGTGGCCTGCTCCTCGATGTCTCGGGGGATGGACTTGAAGAAGCCCATCAAGAGCCACACCGACACGGGGATGGTGATGGTGGGGTAGAGGACCACGAGCGCCCACACCGAGTCCTGCAGGTCGAGGTTGGCCACCACCCGGGACAGCGAGATGAACAGCAGGGACGGCGGGATGAGGTACACGAAGAAGATGGCGATGCCCATGGCCCCGCCCCAGGGCATGTCGAGCCGGGCCAGGCTGTAGGCGGCGGGGAGGCTGACGGCCAGGGTGATGGCCACCACGAGGAGTCCGACCAGCAGGGTGTTGCGGGCGAAGGTGGGGAAGGCGGTGTCGGCCAGCAGCAGCTCGACGTGCTCGAGGGTGGGGTCGAGGTTGAACCGGAAGGGGTTGTTGTCCCGGTTGTAGAGGTCCTGGTTGCGCTTGAAGGCGGTGATGGCCGCCCAGAAGAACGGGCCGGCGGCCAGGATCACGAAGAAGAGAACGGCTCCGTAGAGGCCGACCCGTCCCGCCTTGCGGCGCCGGACGGCGGAGCGGCGGGCCGCGTCCACCTGGGCGACGTCGGTCAGGTCCACTCATACCACCTCCATGCGCCGGGCCGAGCGCAGGATCAGCACGGCGAACACGATCAGGACGGGGAACAGGAACAGGGCGATGGCCGCTCCCTGGGCCAGGTCACCGCCCTGGATGCCCCGGAAGAAGGCCCAGCTGGCCAGCACCTGGGTGGAGTCGACAGGACCACCCCGGGTGAGCACGAACACCACCGCCATGTCGGTGAAGACCACGATGGCGCCGAAGAGGGTGGCCACCGCCATCACCGGCAGGGTCAGGGGGATGGTGATCTCGAACAGGGTCCGCCAGAAGCCGGCACCGTCGACTCTGGCCGCCTCGTTGATCTCGTCGGGTATGGCGCTCAGGCCGGCCATGATGATCACGGCGGCGAGGGGCACGATCCGCCAGGTCTGCACGGCGATGACCGAGGTCATGGCCAGCTCGGAGTTGCCCAGCCAGTAGAGGTTGCCGTCGAGCAGGCCCAGCTCCCGCAGCACCCAGTCGATGGGGCTGAACAGCGAATCCAGCAGCCACAGCCAGGCGATGGTGGCGAGCGAGGTCGGCGTTGTCCACGGCAGGAGGATCAGCAGGCGCACGATCCACTTGCCCCGGAAGTCCTTCATGAGCACGAGGGCCAGGATCTTGGCCAGGACGACGACCAGGGCCATGGCCACGACGGTCATGAACACGGTGTTGGTCAGGGCTCTCCGGAAGGTGTCGTCCCCCAGCGCGGTGCGGAAGTTGCGGAGGCCCACGAAGTCGAAGCTGGGGTCGCCCACGGTGACGTCGCTCAGGCTGTAGGCGATGGCCAGGAAGAAGGGGACGGCCACCAGCACGACGATGTAGACGACGGCGGGCAGCATCATGACGGGGGCGAGGAAGCCGCTGCGGTCCAGGAGGTAGCGCTGCCGGCTCCGCTTGGCGTGCGCCGGGGCGTGGGTGGGGGCGGACAGCGTCACAGCGGTCTCGGCTCCGTGCGCTGGCCCGTCTCCTTGTCGAAGACGCGCAGGTCGCGGGCGGCGATGACGAAGTCGTGCGACTGCCCGGTGGGGACGTCGAGGGAGACGGTGGCCGGGAGCATGGCGATGACCCGGGTGTCCTGGCCCAGCTCCGTCACGGTTCCGATCAGGTGGCGCTCCGAGCCCAGGTACTCCACCCGGCGGACGTGGAAGCTGAGCGTCACCGCGTCCGGGCCGGCGCCGGCCACCCCCTGGGGCAGGAAGCTCTCCGGCCGGAAGCCGACCACGCAGTCCTCCCGCTCCACCAGGTTCATCGGAGGGGAGCCGAGGAAGGTGGCCACGAAGGTGTCGGCCGGGTCGCGGTACACGTCGCGGGGCGTGCCGACCTGGCGCACCTGGCCCTTGTCCATGATGACGATGCGGTCGCCCATGCCCAGGGCCTCCACCTGGTCGTGGGTGACGTAGATGGTGGTCGTCCCCACCCGCCGCTGGAACTGCTTGAGGTCGTCGCGGGCGGTGGCCCGCAGCTTGGCGTCGAGGTTGGAGAGGGGCTCGTCGAGGAGGAACACGCTGGGCTCCCGGACCAGGGCCCGGGCCAGGGCGGCCCGCTGGCGCTCACCCCCGGAGAGGTGGCGGGGCTTGCGGTCGAGGAGGTGGCCGATGCCGAGCAGGTCGGCGGCCTCCTGGGCCTGGCGCTGCCGATCGTCCTTGTCGACCTTGGCCGCCTTCAGGGGGAACACGATGTTCTGGAAGACGGTCTTGTGCGGATAGAGGGCATAGCTCTGGAAGACCATGGCGATGCCCCGGGCCCGGGGCGGCAGGCCGGTCATGGGGTTGCCGCCGATGAGCACCTCGCCCGACGTCGGTTCCTCCAGGCCGGCGATCATGCGCAGCAGGGTGGTCTTGCCGCAGCCCGAGGGGCCGAGCAGCACTAAGAACTCGCCGTCCCCGGTGCCGAGGTCGACGCCCTCGACGGCCCGCACGTCGCCGTCGAAGTGCTTGGTGAGGGCCTTGGTCTCGACGATGGCCACGGTGGCGAGGGCCGCCGGTCAGGTCCGGCCGCCGACCAGACCCCGGTCCCGCCACCTGGCGAAGATGGCCTTGATCTCGACCTCGGCCTGGGCCACGGCGTCCCTGGGGCTGGCCTCGCCCCGGGCCGCCCGGGCCATCATCTTGGGCAGCACGAAGGTGTTGAACACCTCGCCGACGGCGGCGTTGGCCGGGCCGGGATGGCCGATGTTGGTGCTCCAGCGCTCGGCGTCCCGGAGCAGGGCCAGCTTGTCGGCGGGCCGGGAGCCGAACGGGTCGCGGGCCAGCCAGTCGTCGAGCTGCGGCACCCGGTCGGGGAAGGCGGGGAAGGTGTACAGCTCGGTGTTGTAGGTGGCGGCGGCGTAGTTGCCCATCAGGTTGAGGATGAACTCCTTGGCCGCATCTGGGTTCTTCGCGTGGCTCGGGATCACGTAGATGGGGATGACGTGCTCGCTGGCCAGCCCCGCGCCCCGGGGCCCCTTCAGCGGGGCCGTGAAGAACACGTCGCCGGCCACGTCGGGGTTGGCCTGCTGGGCGGTGCGGTAGGCCGAGATGGAGTTGAGGATGTACGACAGCTTCCCGGCGATCAGGCCCTGGTTGTTGGACGCCGCGTTCCAGGCGAAGACCTCCGGGGTCATGGTGGCCCTGAAGAGCCTGGCCATGAAGTCGACGGCCTCCACCGTCTGGGGCGAGTTGAAGACCACGTTCTCCTGGGCGTCTTGCACCGAGCCGCCGAAGGACCAGATCAGGGCCCGGGCCGCCATGTTGGAGTCGATCTCGTTCGACATACCGATGCCGAGCTGCACGCCCTGCTCGTTCTTGATCCGCGTCCCCCCGTCCAGCAGCTCCTGATAGGTGGAGGGACCGTTGGGGAGGCCCACCCTCTCCCACATGCTCCGCCGGTAGTCGCCGGGATCGGGCGCCCAACCGTGGCAGAACCCGTAGAACTTCCTGGTGGTGGGGTTGAAGGTGCTGCGGGTGCACAGCGGGGTCTGCTTCCCGAACCGGCGCTCGGCCTCCTGGTTGACGTCGGTGAGGTCGAGGAGGCTGGGCTCGAAGGCCGACGGCGGTGACAGCAGCTCCACCAGGTCGTGGCCCTCCCGGGCGGCGATCTCGGCCGACAGGCGGGTGCCCAGCTCGGCCAGGTCGATGTGGTCGACGGTCACGTTGACGCCCACCTCCCGGCCCCACGCCTGGGCGAAGGGGTCGAACCACTTGTCGTGTCGGGGCACGAAGTGGCTCCACTGGAGGATGCGAAGGTCGCCGGACAGCCGCTTGGACGGAGCCACGATGCTCGAGGTGGGCGCGGGCGCCCCACCGCCGGCCTGCCGGGTCGGCTCGTCCCCCTTGCCGCCGCATGCCGCCACCACGACGAGCCCTCCCGCCACCTTGAGGAAGTCCCGGCGGGGCATGCTCGGGCGTTCGCTGGCCTCCATCTCCGTCATCCCTCCGCTCGACGTTGCGCCTTTGTGTACCTCACGAGCGGGCCTCGTGCACGGGGGCAAGGGCGGGCAGGGCCAGGGAGTCGAAGATGCGGCCGCCGTGGTCGACGGGCGTGCAGGTGGAGGCGGTCGCCGACCACTTGCAGGTCGAGGAAGTGATGGGTCGAGAAGGCAGCCGCGGTGAGGTCGGCCGGGCCGGGGGGCCCCACGTCGCGGGCCCGCACGTCCAGCCGGCGCAGCGGCGTTCGCAGCAGCCGCAGAAGGGTCATCGCCGAGGCGAGCTCGCCGGCGCCATCACCACGGCAGCACGCGCTCGTCGAAGCGCCACAGCCCGGCCCGGCGCGCCGCCGCGTAGGCCGCTTCCATCTCTGTGGGAAGGGGGCGGCGGTTGATGTCCTCGTAGCGGCCGTCGTCGACCTTGTACTCCGGGCGGTACTGGCCCATGACGTTGGTGTAGGTGTCGGGCGAGAGCTCCGAGGCCAACCACTCGAAGATGGCGGCCGCCTCCTCCTCCTGGCCCGGCATGACCAGATGGCGCACGATCAGGCCCCTGCGGGCCAGGCCGTCGGGGCCGACGTGGAGGACGCCGACCTGGCGCTGCATCTCCAGCACCGCTTCTCTGGCCCGCTCGGGGTAGTCGTTGGCCCGGGCCAGGCGGCGAGCGGTCTCCGGCTTCCAGAACTTGAAGTCGGGCATGTAGACGTCCACCAGGCCTTCCATGAGCCGGAGCGACGGCACCGAGTCGTAGGCGCTGGTGTTGTAGACGATGGGCACCCGCAGGCCCCGGGGAACGGCGGTGGCGACGGCCTCGATCACCTGGGGCACCACGTGCTCGGGAGTGACGAAGTTGATGTTGTGGCAGCCCATCCCTTGCAACCGCAGCATCAGCGCGGCGATCCCGTCCGCCGAGCACTCTCGGCCCGCCTCCTTCTGCGAGATGTCCCAGTTCTGGCAGAACACGCAGCGCAGGTTGCACAAGCCGAAGAAGATCGTCCCCGAGCCGTTCCACCCCCGCAGGCAGTCCTCCTCTCCGAAGTGGGGGAAGAAGCTGGAGACCACCGCGTGCCGGCCGGTGTTGCACGTGCCGGTCTCCCCTGCGGCCCGGTTCACGCCGCAGTCGCGGGGGCAGGCGCGGCAGTCCTCCAGCTCGGCCAAGGCGGCCTCCACCTTGGCCTCGAGCCCGCCCTGGTGGTGCAGGCGGACGCACGCCGGCTCGTACTCGTCCAGCACGAACCGAGAGTCAGCGGCAGCGGTCAGGGCGGCGCGCCCGTACTCGGCGTCTCGGCGGGCCAGCCCGAGGAGGCCCCTGCTCACGGCCTCCATCATGCAACACCGCCATCCTGTTCTCACCCCCCAGGGGTGTGGCGCCTCAGCGCGGAGCCGTCTCTGCGGGAGCGAACACCACCACCGGCACGACGCACTCCTCCAGGGACGTGCCTCCGTGCACGTACCGTCCTTCTGGTCCGTGACCCCACTGGGGGTTCTCCCGGAACCCGTGGTCGGCCAGCACGACGAGGGGGACGGCACGGGGCAGGGCCGTCAGGGAGGGAACCACGCGCCGGCCCAGGGCGGTGGTGGCCTCGTCGATCAGGGCGGCCAGCTCGACCGAGGTGCGGTGGAGGCGCTCGTCCACCCCCGTCGCCACCGCCACCGATATCGGCGGCCCGGAGGCCCACAGGGCTCGCAGGTCGGCGGTGCGGTCGTCGCGATCGGCGCCGAGCAGGACGTCGCCCTCGTACCCGAGATGGGCGAAGGGCGCCTCGGCCGGTCCCGCCGAGACCGGCGCCGAGCCGGCGGGCACGGGCCGACCCAGCCGCAGGGCGGCCACCGCCTCGGCCGTCCTGGTGGGGCTCGGCACGACCGCCCACTGGCGGTGCGGCGGACGGCCGGGCAGGGCGTCGGCGAGGAGGGGGACGACGTGGGCGGCGAGGTCGGCCCGCATGGCGTCGACCAACAGCACGGCGACGCGGCCGTGGGCGGCGAGCAGCGGCGCCACCACGGCCTGGCCCACCTCCCAGATCCGCAGGCAGCCGCCGAAGTCGGCGCCGGCGCCGGCCCGGAACACCTCGTCCACGCGCCGCAGGAGACGAGCGGCACCGGCGCGGAAGAGCTCCACGGCGTCGGCGTCGACGACGCCCCCGCCGGCGCAGGACAGCTGCGCCCGGCTGATGAGCTCGGGCACCGGCGCGTGGTGTGACGGGTAGAGGTCGGCCACGAGCGACGGGAGGGACAGCCCGGCCAGGTGGCGCTCGATCACGGCCAGGTGCGTGGCGGCGTCGACCAGGTGCACGAGCGGCGCCAGCTCGGCACCTGTCAGCAGCGGATGGTGCGTCGCCACCTCGTGCAAGTTCCCGACCTCGGAGGTGAGCTGCCAGTCGGCCACCAGGCGGCGGACGAGCTGGGCGGCGGCCAGGCGCACCGGGTGACGGAGGAGGCGTTCTCCCGACAGCACGCCGGCCACCTCGGCCGCAGTCCGCGATCCCAGGTCGAGGGCGACGGCCACCTGGTCGCCGAGGACGCTGCTGTCGGTGATGCGGGCGTCCAGCGCGGCCAGCTCGGCCACGGCGACCGGGTCGGCCACCAGGGCTCGGGCGGCGGACGCCACCCGGTCGGGATCGGCCAGCAGGTCGCTGGGCAGCCACGGGGGCGGCCCGGGTCGGTCGCCCCACCACGCCGCCAGCCAGAAGG
>JALYHF010000087.1 GCA_030776745.1 Actinomycetota bacterium
GGGCCGGCTCAGTGACTCCCAGAGCTGATCGGCAGATCGCGGGACGGCGACCTCACCGGAACGGTGCAGAAGATCGAGGTACCACCGGCCTCGACGGGTCTCGGTTACGAGGCCAGCGACATACAGCTCTCCGCCGGGTGCGAGTGCTGCCCCCAGTGCGTCAACGACTGCGGCCAGGTCCTCGAAGAGGTCCGTGAACCCGAGGCCTAGAACGGTCGTGAACTCCTTCGGCAGTGCCATCGCGACCAGATCCGCCTGGACGAGCCGGCAACGAGGCGGACGGTCTCCTCCCCTGCTCCTCGAGGCAGCAGCGATGTTCTGCTCAGCACGTTCGAGCATGGCGCGCGATAAGTCGACCAGGACCGTCGGACGCGACGTCGTCATCGCCGTGGCCCCAGGGCTCACGCTCGTGTTCGCCCCCCTGGCCACCCTCCTCTACCGCCAGCGCTGGCGAGGGCCGGGGAGTGGGGTCTCCCCCCGCGCGCCGGCCGTGGTGTCGACGATGACGGCGACCCGGCTCGCCGCCTCCCGTAGCCCACGACTAGGCCGGCGAGGAGCAGCCCGCCAACGAGGACCATCCCCCGAAGGCCGCCGGCGAGGGCTCCGGCCAGCGCGTAGGCCAGCGCGGTGGGGAACGCTCCGGCCGCGGCGGCGATGGCGAGGCTGCGCCAGCGCATGGCCGAGGCGCCGGCCAGGATGGCCACCGTCTCGGCCAGAAGGGGAACGGGACGGGACACAGTCACGGCCAGGCCGCCCCAGCGAGCGAGCAGCCGCTCGGCGCGCGCCCGCTGGTCGACCGGTACCACCCGGACGACGAGTGGGGCTCCGCGCCGGCCCAGGCCGAAGCCGAGCAAGGCGCCCCCCGTGCTCCCGAGGAGCGAGAGGAGGGTGCCTCCCACCACGCCGAAGGCAGCCCCGTGGGCCACCATGACCATGCTGGAGGCGACGGGCAGGACGGCGTCGATCACCAGCAGGCCGACGCCCAGGGTGGCGGCCACGGCGCCGCCGGCCACCACCGCCGACGATGGGTCGGCCAGCAGGCCCACCCCCAGGCGCTCGACGGTGACGTAGGCGGCCAGCAGGGCCGCCAGGACGGTGACGGCCACGGCCCAGCAACGGGTCACGACGTGGGCGAGGGGATGAAGGGCAGGGCCAGGCGGCCCTGCACGAAGGCGCACAGGGCGTCGGCGTCCCAGGCTCCGATCCACAGCTCGAGTGGCCAGGGGCCCTCAGCCACCACCCCAACGAGCCGGCCGGCCCCGTCGGCCACCTCGGGGTCGGCCCCCTCGAGTCGCAGTCGGTACTTCACGCCCCAGAGGAGGGCGGGCAGTGGCTGAGGTCGGTCGTGAGAGTTGAGGTCGTCGAGGCGCTTGGCCAGTGCGACCTGCGCGGTGGCGTCGGTCGCCGACTCCAGGGCCTCCTGGACCTGGCGGGCGCGCTCCTGGCGGTAGTGCTCGGGTCCGTCGCGCCCACCCAGGCCCAGCCGCCGAGCCAGCTCCGGAGGTACCGGTTCGAACGTTGGGCGTGTCGCCCGCCACCGCCCGGTGACCGGGTCGGCGTGGCGGCGGGCCAGCGTGACACCCCGGCCCTCGACCCGGAGGTGGAGGGGCATGATCGGCTCCTTGCCGTCCTCGGCGGCCAGGCCGTTGCGGCCGTCGAAGACGGGGTCGCCCACCAGGTCGACCGAGGCGCCGGCGAGCACGTGGCCGTCGACGGCCCGCCCGTCCAGCGCCACCTGGCGGACGGCCACGCCCACCGGAGGCCCGAAGCGACGGGGGACGGTGCCGGCCGGCTGGAACCGCAGCACCCGGTCGAGGTCGGGCTCACCGGCGAGGGCGAAGGTCCAGCCGCTCACGCCCCGTGGCTCGTCGGCGGGGTCGGGGTCGGTGGCCAGCCGGCACTGGGCCCAGCCGTCAAAATCGAGGACGAGCACGCTCGGGCCTCCCTTCCCCAACGGCCAGCTCCCGCACCGTCGCCAGCAGCAGATCCACGTTGCCGGCGATGTACGCCAGGCGCTCCAGCCCAGGCTCGGTGGACAGAGACCGGCACGCCCGCGCTGCCCGATGGAGGCGCTCGTCGAGCACCGCCCACCGAGCGGCCAGGCTGGTAGGGAGCTCGAGCAGGGTGGCGGTCTCGAACCCGGGGCCCGCCCGCCGGCCATCATCATCGATGGGCAGCTCGGTGAGTACCTCGGCCAAGGGCCGGAGGATGGCGCTCATCGCACGCCGGGAGCAGGCCTGCAGCCCCTCCCGCTGGGCCGGCGACTCCCCGCCGTAGGAATAGAACTGGTCGATCATCCGCAACACGCTGGCGTAAAGGTGGTTGAACAGCTCGGCCACCTCGAGCGCCGGGCCCGGGCCGAGCACGGTGGCGCCCGGGCCGGCGTCCGGGAAGGCCCGGGTGGCAGGGTTGGGCACCACGTCCCTGGCGGGGTCGAAGCCGGGGTCGGCTGCCAGCTCCCGGTCCAGGTCCTGCTGGACGGCCCGCAGCCGGGCCCAGTGCGACCGCTCCTTGTCCCCGGGCGCGCCCTCACCCTCCTCGACCACGTCGCTGATGGCGGCCCGGGCCGAGTCGAGGTCGGTGATGCCCCGGACCAGGGCGCCGTGGCCCCAGTCGTCGTGGTCCTGGGCCTTCTCGGGGCCCACGAACAGCGCGGCCTCGCCCAGCTCCCGAGCCAGGATTACGAGCCCCTGGTCGAGCTGGCGGTAGAGGTCGCCGAGGAAGTCGAACTGCAGGTCGCCGGGAGCCAAGCGCTCGCCCGGTGACTGCACGTCGGGAGGCTGCTCGAAGCGAACGAAGCGGGCCAGGGACGCCGACCCAAAGCGCTCCAGGGTCATCTCGAAGGGCTCGGGGTAGTAGGACCCCGCGGGCTGGGGGAAGCTCGGCCGGTCGAGGCGAGGCGCCCCACCGACGGCCGTGGCCAGGTTGGTCACGGTGGCCAGATGGCCCATCTCCTCCCGCGCCACGGCCAGGATGACGCCCGCCCAGCCACGGGCCAGCTCGACCTGGGCTTCGGTCAGGCCTTCAAACGGCCGCTTCTTCATGGAGTAGGCGGCGAAGAGGTACTGCGCGGCCAAGGCGTGCTCGAGCTCGGAGGCCACGGCCAGGGCGCCGATGAGTTCCTCGCGCGTGGTGATGGCGCCGCCCTGATGGGGCCCGGCCCTCGGTGCCCAGGTGTGCCGCACCGCCGTCTACCCCTGAACTCCGACCACCGCCGCTGCATCGAGGGGAAAGACCTCGAGTGCGTAGGCCACCGCCTCGTCGTAGGTCATGGCGCAGCCTGAACGCCACGCCGCCTCCACCGGCTCCTCGCCCAGGTGCGGGTAGGCGACCGGGCGAGGGTCGGCAGGCTGGGTGAGGGCGGTGGGAGGAGACACCTTCAGCGCTCGAGCGAGCCCGTGGGCAGCGCCGGCCAGTCGCACCGCCGCCTCGGTGCGCCCCCGGGCCAGCGCCAGGGCGGAGAGGTCGGACAAGGCGATGATCATGCCCGACCGGTCCTCGAGCTGCTGGAGGAGCTGGAAGGCACGTTCCCAGAAAGCCTCCGCCTCCTCGAGGTCGCCGCGCTCGAGCGCCACCCCGCTCAACAGGCACAGCACGGTAGCCAGCCCGTAGCTCTCCCCGAGTTCCTCGAACAGCCGGCGGGCCTCGACGAAGCGGCCCCAGGCACCGCCGGCGTCGCCCTCGACCCGGCAGATCATCCCATCCCCCACCAGCTCGTAGGCCACCGCCTTGGAATCCCCGGCACGACGGGCCAGGGCCAGGGCCTCCTGGTGCAGAGCGTGGGCCCGGGCGTAGTCGCCTTCGATGCCGGCGAGGAAGGCGAGCCCCGACAGCGCTTCGGCCGCGCCCCGGTCGTCCCTCAGGTGGCGCCGGATGGACAGGCTCTCCTCGTAGTCGGCCCGGGCCAGCCCGTAGTCGCCTTGCCAGTAGGCGAGGCCGGCCTCGGCAACCAGGCCAGCGGCCCTCGTGGCGGTGGCGCCGGTGGCCGCCGAGACCCCGAGCAGGCGGCCGAGCCACTGGCGGCCCTCCTCCAGCTGGCCCTGCTGCTGCCAGAACCGCCACAGGGCCGAGGCGATACGCAGCCCCTCCTCGCCCTTCCCGGTGCGAAGGCTGCGGGACATCGCCTCGCGGAGGTTGTCGAGCTCGCCCTGGAGACGGGCCGCCTCCGTGGCGTGGCTGTTCCCCGTCAACCTCGGGGCCGCATCCTCGGCCAGCTCGAGGAAGAGGCGGGTGTGGCGCAGTTCGAGCGCCTCGGCTTCACCGTGCTCCAGCGCCCGCTCTCGGGCGTACTCGCGGATCGTGGAGAGCATGCGGAAGCGGGGTTCAGTGGAGGTCTGGACCCGGCGCAGGAGGCTTTTGGCCACCAGTGACGACAACCCCTCGAGGACGTCCACACCATCGCCGTCCGCCACCATCTCGGCGGCGGCCAGGGTGCAACCGCCGGAGAACACGCTGAGGCGCCGGAACACCGCCTTCTCCTCGGCGCCCAGCAGATCATGGCTCCAGGCCACGGTGTCGCGCAGCGTGCGCTGGCGGGCGGGCAGGTCGGCGGGCCCGGCGGCCAGGGCGGGAAGGCGGCTCTCCAGCCGCTGGAGGAGGAGCTCGGGCGTGAGCACGTTCAGCCGGGCGGCAGCCAGCTCGATGGCGAGCGGGAGCCCGTCCAGCCGGGTGCAGATCCGGGCGATGGCGGCGGCGTTCCGGTCGGTCAGGCGGAACCCTGGGTCAGCCGTGCGCGCCCGCTGGACGAACAGCGCCAGCGCATCGTACCTGGACAGGGCGTCGAGTTCGAGAACCCCGCCAGCGTCGGGCAGCTCCATGGGCGGAACCGGGAGTTCCTGCTCCCCGGAGATGCACAGCAGTGCCCGGCTGGTGACGAGGACACGGAGTCGGGGAGCCGCTTGGAGCAGCTCGTTCACCACCGGGCCGCTGGCCAGGAGGTGCTCGAAGTTGTCGAGCACCAGCAGCAGCTGACGAGTGGCGAGGTGGTCCTTGAGCGCCTCGAGCACGGGTCGAGCGACCGAGCGCACTCCCAGTGCCTGGGCAACGGCGGCCGGGACCAGCGCCGGATCGCCGACTCCGGCCAGGCTCACGAAGAAGGCTCCATCGGGGAACCGGGCGATCTGCTCGCGCGCCATCTCGATGGCCAGGCGGGTCTTGCCCGTTCCCCCCGGACCGGTCAGGGTGAGCAGGCGCACGTCGTCCAGCAGGGCACGGGCTTGTTCCAGTTCTCTCTGGCGCCCCACGAAGCCGGTGACCAGGTTGGGCAGGTTGTGGGGCCGGGCGTCCAGGGAGCGCAGCGACGGGAAGGCCGAGGCCAGCCCCGGGCCGACGACTTGGAAGAGGTGCTCGGGCTCGGCCAGGTCCTTGAACCGGTGGTGCCCCAGGTCCCGGAGGGTGACGCCGTCCGGCAGATTGTCGCTCACGAGGATGCGGACGGCCTCGGAAACCAGGATCTGGCCACCGTGGCCGGCGTCGGCGATGCGCGCCGCCCGGTGCACGTCGAGGCCCGTGTAGCGGTCGCCGCGGACCACCGCCTCACCCGTGTGAAGTCCCATCCGGACCCGGACCTCGGCGCCGTCGGGCCACGGGTGCGCCGCCAGAGCCTGCTGGGCCGACAGGCCGGCGCTCACGGCGAGCGACGGCGTGGCGAACACGACGAAAAAGGCATCGCCTTCGGTGTCGACCACGGTGCCCGCCGCCTCGGCGAGCGCCTGGCGGATCAGAGCGCCGTGTTCCTCGAGCAACGCGGCGTAGCGTTCGCCCACCCGCCGCAACAACCGGGTCGAGCCCTCGATGTCGGTGAAGAGGAAGGTCAGCGTCACCCGGTCGAGGGGTGATGATGAAAGCTCCGACATGGCTGGCGAGCTCTCCTTGGGCAGACTGTTCACCCGCGCAAGCGGCAGCTGTACGCTACCACGCCACATGCGGACCGAGTTCCCTCGCGCACGCCTTGCCGACGGCGCCTCCTTGTACGACGGCCTCGTCGAGGTGCCGGGCTTCCCCTTCGCGGCGTGGTCCAGCCGTGGGACCGAGGAGCGGGCCGAGGAGCTGGCGACGCGCTGCGAAGCGGCCTACTGGTTCCTCGGCGAGCACTTCGAGCAGCGGCCGGAGGTCACCCTCTTGGCCCTGTCGGCGAAGGACTGGTCCAGGTTCTCGAGGGCGCCGTTCGGGATGCCGAGCTACGCCGCCGGCCACCTCGTGCTGCCCTCGGCCCCCAGCCAGTTCGGCGTCAACCTGGCCCGCCTCCTCGACCGCGCCGAGCCCGACATGCTGCACCAGGCACGGGACGTGTACGGCAGCCCCGGGGGCGATATCGACCTCGACTCGTTCTTCACGCTGCTGAGCGTGCACGAGCTGGGTCACGGTTTCGAGCGCGGGACGCCCGGCCTCTTCCCCCGCCTCTGGCTCGGCGAGCTGTTCGGCAACGTCTGCCTGCACACTCACGTCGCGGTGGAGTCTCCGGCCACGCTTCCGGTGCTGCAGACGTTCCCGCTCGCCTTCGGGACCATCGACCCTCTGCTCTTCCAGCATCGCAGCCTGGCCGACTTCGAGCGGCTGTACATCGGCGTCGGCCTGGAGAACTACGCCTGGTACCAGTGCCGACTCCACGTCCTGGCCAAGCAGCTCTACGACGCCGACGGCATTGCGCCCCTGAGGCGGCTGTGGGACCGGTTCCTCCTGACCTCCCCCGAGAAGCTGTCGGACAAGGCGCTGGTGGTGGCGCTGGAACGCGACGTGCACCCGGTGCTGGCCGAGGCGGTGCGCACCTGGCCGGCCTGCTAGGAGTGTGACTAGCCCCGATCGTTCATGAGATCGCCGGAGGGCCGGCCGACGCTCTTTCGGCGGGCGAGCTCTCAACTGGCGTGATCTCGACTGAGCCTTCGCCGGCGTTCGGGATGGGCGCATTGACCCATGGAACCTCGGTGGCGAAACGCTTCTCATGGATCTCGGGGAGCGTAGGACCAAAGCCGGTGGCGCTGCTCGAGCTGTGCGGGAACCGACCGGATTCAGATCGTGAGCAGGCCGGGCCGCTGGTAGGCGTGGGCGAGCTCGTTGGCCCACGGCCAGTGCTCGGGAAGGCGCAGCAGCACCTGGCGGGACCGGTGCACGAGGCGCCCGGCGGTGTGCAGCAACCGGTAGCGCAGGGTGCGGGGTTCAGCGCCGGCGAGCTTGCCGTCGAGGCAGAGGTGCTGGCACCAGGCGAGCAGGTCGGCGGCGGTGAGCACCAGCTCCATCCACGCGGCGTTGGCGGCGAAGGCAGCGAAGGGCATGCGCTCCAGCCCGCAGTCCTTGAGGTTGCGGATCCGGTTCTCCACCTCGGCGTGGCGACGGTGGCGCAGCTCGAGGTCGACGAGGTCACCTCGGCTGTTGGTGAACACGACCTGGTGGCGCAGACCGTCGTGGTCCCACAGGCGCAGCTGGGCGCCGGGGTGGGGCTTCTCCGCCGACAGATGGCCCTGGTCCCCGCCGGCCAGTGGTCCAAGGTGACGTCGAGCTCGGCGACCTGGGCGCCGCGACGGGGCGTCCCGTTGGCGTCCCTGGCCGGCAGCCAGGCGTCGGGCGCCACCGCGGCGATGGCGGCGTCGAGGCTGGCGAAGACCCGCCCGCGACGGAGAACTCGCAGTTGCGGGCCACGAGCCCGTCGATGAAGCCCCGCACCGACCCGGCGGTGTCGGCTCGCACCAGCACCGGGTGCTGGACCATGTCGGTCGAGTCGTCGGCGTGGTGACCTGCCTGCCATGGGGCGGGGAGCTGAGCGATGGCGTCGTCGACCACCCCGAGCTGATCGGCGCCCGAGTTCGCGGCTGCGTTCCCCGGGCGCAGGATGCTTCGCCGGTGGCGTCGAGAAAGCACAACATCGGGTGGAACCCGAACCCGCCCTTGTAGCGCGACGTCGCGCCCTGCTTGTTCTCGGAGTGGATCTCCACAGGGAGGCGTCGACGTCGAGCACCACCTGCTCGGGTGCGCCACGGCTGCCCACGCCACTTCCCGGGCCTTCGCCCTCGCCGCGCGCAACGCGTCGAGCACGGCGTGATCGACTTGGTGCACCGCCCGCCAGATGGTGGCGTCGGGGGCCACGTCACCGAACAGCTTGGGCTGGTCGCGCAACGCGGCCATGTCGGCCACGCTGCGCCCGCCCGCCGCCAGCATCACCGCCACCTGGGCGAACAGCCGGCCTCGGTCCTGGCCCGGCGCCCGCTCGCCGGTCCACGGAACCGCGGTCGAATAGCTACAAGACAGCCCCGTGCGGTCGGCGATCTCGCCGAGGAGGTGCGCTCCCACCATCGAGGCGGTGTGTCGATCTCCGACGGTCACCTGAACACGTTGGACGGCGCGGCTAGCGTTCACCTTGCGGGTGCCCTCCTGGTCAGGCTTCTGGACGCTTCAGCAACGTCAGAATCCCTCACCACGAGGGCATCTCCGCGGATGGGGCCGGGTCAGCTCACCGGGCCTGGTGAAAGATCGGGGCTAGCTACTTCCCCCTGAAGAAGTAGCTGACCGAGGTCGCAATAATGGGTCGCCAGCATGGGGCCGCTGACGCCGTCGATCGATAGCGAGCGCGGCGAAGCAGGGGGAATCGCGGGAGGTGCCTGGGTTGTCGCCGAGCTCCTGCGGTGGACCTCGGTCTCGACATCCACGCAGGTGTCCACACCGGCGAAGTGGAGGTCCGGGGCGGCTCAATCAGCGGATTGGCTGTGCACATCGGTGCCCGCGTTGGCGCTGCAGCCCAACGTAACGAAATCCTGGTGACGAGCACGGTGAAGGACCTCGTCATCGGGTCCGGCCTCCAGTTCGTGGACCGAGGAACCCATACACTCAGGGGCGTCGACCGCGAATGGCAGCTCTCCAGGCCTTCCCCGACCAGCCGCAGAGCGTTGCCCGCCGTGCGCCCGGACTGCCTTCAGGTTGTGCACGCTCGCCCCTTCATCGACCCGGTCTTACGCCAGACGCCTTTTGACATTGCGCTCGACGAGCCCGAGCGGGCACCTCGTTCGTGAGCTCGCACACCCGCACCTATCGCCGTCCACTCTTCACGGTCGCAACTCAGTCCACGCGCGCCGATCCGGCGTTACACGTCCGATTGGTCCGACACGGCGGAGAGCCGTAACGCCTGACACGAGGTCCGACCGCAGCGACGATGCCTCAGCCCTCGACGGCCCCGAGGCCGCGACCGCCAGAGCAACCCCGCAGCCACGATGCCTCAGCCCCTCGACGGCCCCGAGGCCGCGACCGCCAGAGCAACCCCGCAGCCACGATGCCTCAGCCCTGGATGGCGCCCAAGCCGCGACCGCCGTCCAGAAAAAGGTCATACACACTTGCAGGTTCCGCTTTGCGAAACCTGCAAATGAACGCAGGGACCGGGTCGCGGACCCGGCGATGGTCACTGCCGGTCGCACGAAGGGTCGCGTGCTTGCGGTCGAGGCCACCAATGGCAAGGGATGGTGGGTCGCGGAGCGCCTCTGTGTCGTTGCGAAGTCGCGTGTAGGTACGCGACGCGGTCGCGGCAAATTTTTTCCCGCGACCAACCGCTTGCATACCTCGTCGGCTACCTCCCTGGCTACCCCGGTGGTTCAGTGTTGCCCCCATGAGGATGAGGAGAGGTGATGAGCGACCGGCCGATCTGTGCTCGCGTCGCGACACTGAGAAGCTTCAGACGTCATACTTCTTGCGACCGGAGGGGTCTGAGCGCGCGCGTAATCGTGCATGGCCCCTGGCCCGAGACGGGCAACGCAGTTCCGATTGCCCCCAGGGCCGCACCGCCCTCACAGTGGCCCGGGCGAAGTCGCTGCTCCGCAACGTGGGATCGGCCTGATGGCTCTGGTCGACGAAGCTGCGACCCTTCCGTCTTCCGGCGAGGCCGATCGCAGTAGACAACCCGCCGCTGGCTTCGCCCTCGTGCTCTCCGTGGCCGAAGCGGCCGAGGCGCTCGGCGTCTCCGATGACCTGATCTACGAGCTCATCGCAAGGGGGCAGCTGCCGTGCCTGCCGCTGGGCCGCCGGAAGCTCGTTCCCCGCCTTGCCGTCGAGCTCCTCGTCGAGACCGCCATGAAAGGCTTCGAGCCCAACGTCGTCCTCGCCGTTCTCAGCCGTCGGTCGAC
>JALYHF010000088.1 GCA_030776745.1 Actinomycetota bacterium
CCGCAGCTCCACCGCCACCTCGCCGACCTCGGCCGAGAGGACGCGCAGGCGCTCCTGCAGCTCGCCCAGCGGCGCCCGCCGGGCCAGCGCCACCAGGGCCAGGCCGACGCTGTCCAGGGCCCCGCCTTCGGCGGTGAGGATCTCGTGGGCCCTGGCGGCGGCCTCACGGTGGCCGCTGGCGTCGGCCAGGCGCTCCTCCTCGGCCTCGAGCTCGGCGTCCTCCTCCGGTCCGCCCACGGCGGCGGCCTCGAGCTCGGCGAGCTGGTGGCGGAGGAAGTCGGCCTCCCGAGCCCGGGCGACCTGGTCGCCACCGAGGGCGACGAGCTCGGCGTCGATCTGGCGGAGCCGCTGGCGGGCGGCCAGGAGAGGACCGAGGTCGACGCCACCGAAGGCGTCGAGGGCGGCCCGCTGCACCGGCCCGGCCAGCAGCGACTGGTGGGCGTGCTGGCCGTGGAGGTCCACCAGGCTGGCGCCGATCTCGGCCAGCGCCGAGACCGGCGCCATGCGCCCGTCGACGTAGGCGCGCGTCCGGCCGCTGGCGGGCACGGCCCGGGCCAGCACGACCTCCTCGTCGCCGGCGACGAAGCGGCCCTCCACCCACGCCTCCTCCGCCCCCGAGCGGACGAGCACGCCGTCGGGCCGCCCCCCCACCAGCAGCTCGATGGCCTCCACCAGCATGGTCTTGCCGGCACCCGTCTCGCCGGTGAGGGCGGTCATCCCCGGGCCCAGCACCAGCTCCAGGTGGGCGATGACCCCGAGGTCCCGGACACGCAGCTCGGCCAGCATCAGCGGTCGGCCAAGCCGAACTTGGCCTTGAGGATCCGATGGAAGTCCCGCCCGCCGAAGGTGACGAAGCGGGCGTCGTGGCGACCGGCCCGGCAGACGACGACGTCGCCGGCGCCGAGCGTGGCGAGGTGGCGGCCGTCCACCACCAGGGCCGCCGGTCGCCCGTCGAGCACCTCCAGGCCCACCGACTCGTCGGCGCCCAGCACCATCGAACGGTCGAAGAGCATGTGGGGGGCGACGGGGGTCACCACGATGGCCCGGTGCCGGGGCGACACGATGGGCCCCCGCGCCGAGAAGTTGTAGGCCGTGGAACCCGTCGGCGTGGACACGATGAGCCCGTCGGCGGCAGAGGTGGTGAAGTCCTCGCCGTTCAAGGCGATGGCCAGCCGTACCGTGTGGCCGGACACCGTCTTCTCCAGGACGACCTCGTTGAGCGCCGAGCACATCAGCTTGTCCGCCGCCGCCTTCACCTCGACGCTCAAGGTCATCCGCTCCTCGACCTGGAAGTCGCCGGCGAAGAAGCGGCCCAGGGCCGGATGGAGATCGGCCGGCTCCACCTCGGTGAGGTAGCCGAGGTGCCCCACGTTCACGCCGAGGACGGGGACCCCGGAGCCGGACAGCAGGTCGACGGTTCGGATGATGGTGCCGTCCCCCCCCAGGCTCACGGCCAGGTCCAGGCCGTCGGCCAGCTCGTCGGCCGGCCAGGCGTGACGGACCAGCGGGGCGACGGCGTCCTCCTCCGGGACCCGGACCTCGTGGCCGCGCTCCTCCAGCCACGTGACGGCCTGAGCCGCCAGCTCGGCGGCCTGCGGGCGCAGGCGGTGCGGGACGAGGGCGACCGCGGCCATCGCGTCAGGCGAACGAGGCGCCGGCCGCCTCGGCGACCAGCGCAGGAAGATCGACGGAGGCCTGGGGACGCGGCGCGGCATGGGCCAGCAGGTGGGCCAGGAACTCGACGTTGCCGTCGGCGCCCCTCAGGGGCGACACCATGGCCCCCATGATGGCGGCTCCGTGCCTCTCGAAGGCGGCCCGGACCGCCTCGAGGGCGCGCAGCCACACGTCGGGGTCCCGGATGACCCCCCGGCCCCGCGACGCCTCGGCCCGTCCCGCCTCGAACTGGGGCTTGACCAGGACCACCACGTCGGCCCCCGGCGCCGCGTTGCGCCCCACCAGCGCGGGAGCGGCCACCGTGAGCGAGATGAACGACAGGTCGGCCACCACCACGTCGGCGGGCGGATCGAGGTCGAGGGTGCGGACGTTGGTGCGCTCCAGCACGGTGACCCGCCCATCGCAGCGCAGGCGCTCGTGGAGCTGCCCGTAGCCCACGTCCACGGCCACCACCGCCGCCGCCCCCCGCTGGAGGAGGCAGTCGGTGAAGCCGCCGGTGGAGGCGCCGGCGTCGAGAGCCCGGCGCCCGCCCACCTCGACCGAGAAGCGGCGGAGGGCGGCGTCGAGCTTCTCGCCCCCGCGGCCGACGAAGCGAGGGGGTGGGCCCACCACCTCGATGGGCTCGTCGGCCCGCACCAGCCGGGCCGGCTTGTCCGCCGGCGCCCCCTTCACCAGCACTCGCCCGTCGGCGATGCGGGCCCGGGCGTTCTCCCGGTTCGGTGTCAGGCCCCGGCGCACCAGCTCGGCGTCGAGGCGCCGCCGCCCGCTCAGCCGGTGGGTCGCCCGGAGGGTCGGGCGCCCTCCGCGGCCGTCCACCGCGGCTGCATGTCGTCCCGGGCCACGGACCGAGGCTAGCGAAACAGCCCGGCGCAGGGGGCAACTAGCCTCGCCCGGGTGATCCCCCTGAAGGACGAGAACCCCACCCGCGCCGCGCCCGTGGTGACCGTCCTGCTCATCGTCGCCTGCGTGGCGGTGTTCGTCTTCATCCAGCCCCGCGAGACCGCCGACCGGGCCGGGCAGCTGGAGAGCATCAAGTTCTCCTACGCCACGGCCGCCATTCCGTGCGAGGTCGTGGAGGGCCGACCCCTCAGCGAGCCCGAGATCGCCGCCACTGTCAGCGGCGACGACGAGACGGCCTGCGACGTCGCGCCCGAGAGCCGTCCGTACTTCCCGGGCAAGAGCGTCTACCTGGCCGTGCTGTACTCGATGTTCCTCCACGGCGGCTGGCTGCACCTCGGCAGCAACATGCTGTTCCTCTGGATCTTCGGCAACAACATCGAGGACAAGCGGGGCCGGGCGACCTACCTGATCTTCTACCTGCTGGCCGGGGTGGTGGCCACCGCCGCCCACATCGCCGTGCAGCCGGCGAGCACGGTGCCGGTGGTGGGGGCGTCGGGCGCCATCGCCGGCGTGATGGGCGCCTACCTGGTCCTCTGGCCCAACATCCGCATCCACTCGCTGATCTTCCTGGGCTTCTTCGTCTTCTTCCGCGACGTCGCCGCCAAGTGGCTGCTCGGGATCTGGTTCGTGCTCCAGTTCTTCACCAACCCCGCCGAGGGAGTGGCCTGGGTGGCCCACGTCGGAGGCTTCCTCTTCGGCATCGCCGCCGGCCTGGTCTGGCGGGCCACGCTGCCCCCCGAGCGCCAAGCCGTCCCCTGGGGGTCGTCCTACTGATCCTCGGAGCCCTTCGGGTCGCGCCCCTTCCCGGTCACCACGGCGGCCAGGTCGGCGGCCACCTCGTCGGGCACCGGGTCCCCCGGGAGCTGGTCCTCGTCGGTGACGCCGCTGAGGACGAGCACGAAGCGGGCGTCGAGGCGGTGAGCCAGGAGCCCGTCGGTCGTGGGCCGGTCGCCCACCACCACGTCCACCTTTCCGACCCGCTCGGCCACCAGGTCGGCCATCGGTTGGTTGGGCTTGCCGGCCACCTCGGGCTCGGCGCCGCTGGCGTAGGCCACGGCGGCCAGCAGGGCCCCGCCGCCCGGCAGCCGTTCGCCCCCAGGCAGAGGGTAGGTGGCGTCGTCGTTGGTGCCGATCAGGCGGGCGCCCCCCGCCACCGCTGACGCGGCGGCGGTGAGCCGCTCGTAGTCGAACTCCCGGTGCCAGCCCACCACCACGGCGTCGGCCTCGCCCTCCCGCACCGTGCGCACGCCCCGGTCCCTCAACGCCTCCTCCACTCCCACGCCGGCGCAGACCAAGGCGGTGGCTCCCTCGTCCAGAAGCATGGCGGCGGCCTGGGCCGAGGTGACCACGTCGTCGGGCTCGGCCGGCACGCCCATCTCCTCCAGCTTGGCCACGTAGTCCCGTACCGGCTGGCTGGAGTTGTTGGTGAGGAAGATGACGCGTTCACCTCGACCCCGCAGCTCGCCCACGGCCTCGGCCGAGCCGTCGATCGGCTCCTCGCCCGTCCACAGCACCCCGTCCAGATCGATCGCCCATGTCATGGCCTACATCGTGCTAGGTATGCGGGATGCCGCGCTTGGATCCCTTCCCGGGAGTGCGCTACCAGACCGAGGACGGCTACCTCGACGCCGTGGTGAGCCCCCCCTACGACGTCATCTCACCGACCGACCGGGCCCGGCTGCTGGAAAGGAGCGAGTTCAACTCCGTTCGCATCGAGCTGCCGGCCGAGGAGGATGGGCTGGACCGCTACCAGGTCGCCGCCTCGCTCTGGGAGCAGTGGCGGGCGAAGGAGATCCTGGTCGCCGACCCGGAGCCGTCGTTCTACCTGTACCGCATGGGCTACCACGACGGCGCCGGCAGGCCGCGCCAGACGACGGGCGTGGTCGGTGCCCTCGAGCTCGTCGCCCCTGGGGAGGGAGGCATCCTCCCCCACGAGCGCACCACGCCGAAGGACAAGGCCGACCGCCTGGACCTGCTGCGGGCGTGCCGGGCCAACCTGTCACCCATCTGGGCGCTCTCGGCAGCCGAGGGCCTCTCCGCCGTGCTGGAGCCGTCGGGCCCACCCGACGCCCGGGCGACCGACGACGAGGGCGTCCACCACCGGCTGTGGCGGGTCCACCAGCCTGCGCTGGCCGAGGCCATCGCCACCACGGTGGCCACCACCCCCGTGGTGATCGCCGACGGCCATCACCGCTTCGAGACCGCCCTCGCCTACCGCGACGAGCGCCGGGCCGCCACCGGCGGTGCCCCCGGCGCCTACGACGCCGTCATGGCCTTCGTGGTGGAGCTCAGCGAGGAACAGCTCATGGTGCGTCCCGTCCACCGCCTCCTCTCCGGGCTGGCGGAGGGCCTCGATCTGGTCGAGGCCCTCTCCACGCACTTCGAGCCCGCCCCCGCCGGTCCGCCGGCCGCCACCCTGCCCGCCCGTATGGCCGAAGCGGGCGCTCTCGGGCTGGTGACCGCTGGGACGTCCTGGCTCCTTCGTCCCCGCGCCGAGATGCTGGGCGCGGCCCAGGACCTCGACTCCAGCCGCCTCGAGATCGCCCTGGCCACGCTGGCGGACCACACCGTGGTGTACCAGCACGGCGTGGACCACGTGCTGGCCGCCGTGGCGTCGGGGCGGGCCCAAGCGGGCGTCCTGCTCCGGCCGGCGTCGGTGGCGCAGATCGCCGCCACCGGCCGGGGCGGCGAGCGGATGCCGCCCAAGACCACCTTCTTCGAGCCGAAGCCGCGCACGGGGATGGTGTTCCGTGAGGTCAGCGGCTGAGCTGTACGACTGGGAGCTGGCCCACGTCAGCGGACGGGGCCACCAGGACCTGGAGTTCTACGCCGCTCTGGCTTCCCGCACGGGTGGCCCCGTGCTGGAGCTGGCCTGCGGCACGGGGCGCCTCACCGTCCCGCTGGACGCGGTGGGGCTCGACGTCGACCCCGCCATGTTGGCGCTGGCCCGTCGCCGCGGGGCCCGCCGGCTGGTCTGCGCCGACATGCGCCGCTTCGCCCTCGCTCGCCTTTTCGGCCTCGTCGCCATCCCCTACAACAGCATCCAGCTGCTGGTGGGGGCAGCCGACCTGGTCGCCTGCTTGCGCTGCGCCGCCGGCCACCTGCTGGCCGGCGGGGTCCTCGCCCTGGAGGTGACGGACTTCCAGCTGGGCGCCGTGCGCCGTGAGGTCGAGCCTCAGCTCCTGGCCGCCGCCGCCGGGGTGACGCTCCACGGCTCGCTCCGCCACGACCTCGAACGCCGGACCACCACCTATCGCCGCCGATTCGAGGAGGGTGGGTGCCTCCGGGTGGACGAGGTGCGCCTGCGCTGCCTCGATCGGGACGAGCTGGGGGGCTTAGTCGAGCAGGCCGGCCTCCGCCTCGTCGACGTGGTGGATGATCCGCCTCGCCTGCTGGCGGTGGCCGCGCCCCGGTGACGGGCGAGGGGCTGGGAGCCTCAGACCCCGGTGGCCTCGGCCGACTCCAGGACGGCAGCAGCCGAGGCCGGGGGGTCCGGCCACACCACCGGGACGCTCTCGGCCTTCGCCCCGGTACGGGCGACCGAGAGCTCCAGGGCGACGAGACGGTCGCCCGAGGGCAACAGCCGCAGCTCTGCCGGCCGGGTGAGCCTCCCGTGCAGGACGACGATGTTCAACATGCGCACCTCTCCCTCTGTCGCGGACACGCGGGGGGAAGGGCGCGAACGCCAGGGTAACGACGGGGTGCGACAGTGGCGGTGTCCGACCCGGGTCGCCCGGGGATCCGGAGCCGGCTCAGCCCAGGGCGGCCAGGCGCTCGGGCACGTCCACGAAGTCGTGCTCGTGGCGGAGGATGGTTCGGAACAGCTCCCGGGCCCGGGGCAGCTCGCCGGCCCGCTCGTACAGATCGGCGGTCGCGTACCAAAGCCGCAGGTGGTGGGGCTGGGGACGCTTCGCCCTGGCCGCCGCCCGCTCCAACAGCCGGATGGCGCCGCGGAGGTCGCCTCGGTCGGCCAGGGCGCCGGCGGCGACGATGCGTCCCTCGGCGACCAGGTCGGCGCCCGGAGAGGCCCGTCGCAGCTCGTCCCACAGCCGATCCACCGCTCCCCAGTGCTTGAGGGCGCGATGGCAGTCGGCCAGGACGGGATGCTGGTCGAGCGAGCCGGTGAGCGCGTGGAAGGCCTCCAGCTCGCGAATGGCTTCGCCCCACCGGCCCAACCGGTAGAGGGTCAACCCGTAGAGCTCGCGCACCGATGCCGCGCCGGGAGCGGCGTCGGCCAGCGGCTTCAGGGTGCGACGGGCGTCGTCGTAGCGGTCCCGTTCGTAGGCCCGGACGGCTTCCGCCAGTCGCTTCTCCAGCCGGGGAGCCTTGGCCGGTCCCACGGCGGCTCCCAGCTCCGAGGTGGCCTCCCTCGCCACCGGTGTCGGCGCCCGCTGGCGTCGCTGCCCTGGTACCTCGCCCTTCCGGGGACGCGCA
Source organism: Actinomycetota bacterium (assembly GCA_030776745.1). Classification (GTDB taxonomy): domain Bacteria; phylum Actinomycetota; class Acidimicrobiia; order Acidimicrobiales; genus JALYHF01. The sequence continues at coordinate 7,009 of JALYHF010000088.1, forward strand.
GCGGGCCCAGGAGGCGCCGGCTCCGAGTCCTCCACCCAGACCTCGGGCTCCCACCGGCGCCCATCGGCTCCGCCGCCGCCTCGGCTGACCACCTCCCGGGCCCCGGTCGAGCCCCCCGGTCGCTCCGCCTCGGTCACCACCCGAGCGCCCCGCCGGGCCACGCTGCCCCACGTGCGGGTGCGGTCGTCCCGTGCCCCGGCGGGCCGGCCCTGGC
>JALYHF010000089.1 GCA_030776745.1 Actinomycetota bacterium
TGGCGCCGTCCTCAAGCACGAAGACAAGGCGAAGGCACACTGGTGCCGCGCCGGCGATTGGCGCGGCGTACCGCTTCCTGTACACCTCGTGGGCTTGAACTGCCTGGCGAAACGCTGCACCTACATCCCACCAGCCGTCACGTCGTGCCGGTTCTGCCGGTTTCCGCACAGATCTGGAAATACGGAAAGGCGGTCAGGAAGGCGGGCACGATGCAGCTCACCTGGGGCCGGTCGTAGGTCACGGTGGGACGAGTGGGTACGAGAACCCGCTACTGGACATCGGGCCGGCGCACGCCACATCAGGTGGTGTGGTGCAGGAGCGCGCAATGCCTGGCTCGGACCACCTTCCTGCTGGGCTCGTCCGATCACCACGACGCTCGGCCAGGGGCGGTCAAGGGCGGGCGCAGCCCGGCGCCAGCGCACCCTTGGCGGCGCCGGACATCTTCGGCGGGACACTGGACACCAAGCTCGCCCCGGCGAGCTTGTGATTGCGCACCCCCGTCACAACTCCAGGCCGAGCCCCCGGTCCAGGCCCCGCTCCAGCACCGGCGCGGGTGGTTCGCTGAGGAGCTGGGCGGTGTACACGGCGGCCTCCCAGGCCCGGCCCTGGCACAGGTCACGGGGCCGCTCGGCGAGGCGTTCGGGCTCCACGCCCCACTCCTCCCGGTAGGCCTCGATGCGCCCGGCCGTATTCATCCAGCGCTGAAGGGCAGCCGGGCTGTCGGTGGACACCGCGCCAATCAGGTCGACGACGTGGTCGGGCTGGGTGATGGTGGCGGCCACCCCCAGCTCCCGGCGGCGCTTGGTCACCGCCTCTGCCAACTCCTCCCGGTAGGCCAGGGTGTCGGCGTGGGCCTCGAGCCACGCCTGGCGTTGTCGCTGCTCGGCGGCCACGGCGGCGTAGCGGGCCTGGGCCGCCTCTAGGCGGCGGCGGTCCTCCCGGCCGGCGCGGGTGAAGTGTCCCGGCCGGCAGTAGGCCCGGGCGTGCTCCAGGCCATCGGCGGCCCACTGCAGCTCCCGCGACCGATCGGGCGGCGTCTCCTTGGCGATCCAGGCGTCGAGGTTGGCGAGGCGGGGAGCCAGCGTGGCCAGCGACTCGGAACGGGCCAGGGCCTCCCGCAGGACCTCCAGGGCGGCCACCTCGGCGGCACTGCGCCCCAGGGCGGCGGCCAGCACCTCGCTCGGTCGGCGAGTCGGTCCGGGGCGTGCATGTTCGGTCTCGGGCTCGTCGCACACGGCCAGGGCCACGTTGTGGGCCCGGCCCCGGGTCATGCCCACGTAGAGCCCCTCGGCGGTGGTGCGCTCGTCGACCAGCACGATGGCGGAGTCGACGGTGAGGCCCTGGGCTTTGTGGATGGTCACGGCGTAGGCCAGGGCCACCTGCTCGCGGACGTAGTCGCCGGGCAGGACGCCGCGTCCCCTTCCGGTGAGGTCCTCCACCAGGAGGCCGTCGTCGCGCTGGTGGGCCACGACCCGCCAGCGGTCCCCGTTGCGCACCCAGGCGCCGGCCGAGGTGACCAGACGCCGGTCGTTGCGACAGGTAACGATCTCGTCGCCCACCCCCACGGTGTGCTCCCCGGCCCGCACGCCATCGGGCTCCACTGCGCCGGCGGCCACCCGGGCTGCTCGGGCCCGGGTCGCCAGCTCGTTGACCGTGGCGTGGTCGGCGGCGCACACCACCACCGAGTCGCCCCGGGCCCGGGCCATCCACCAGCGACCGAAGGCCTCCTCCACCATCACCGAGCGCTCCCCGCCCACCACCCGGCCCTGGGACAGGTACTCCTCCACGACACTCTTGTCGCCCGCTCGCAGGCGCAGGCTGGCCGCTCGCTCCCACTCGGCGTGGAAGCGTCGCACCCCAGTGAGTTCGGCGGCGTTGGTCTCGCTGGCGAGCAGGCGGAACAGCCCGCCGGCCTCCACCGCTCCGAGCTGGCGGTGGTCGCCCACCAGCACGACTTTGGCCTGGGCCCGCTCGGCCAGGGTCACCACCCGGGCCAGGTCGGCGCTGGCCACCATGGCCGCCTCGTCCACCACCACCACCTCGCCGCGGCGCAGCCGCCAGTGCACCGACGGCCCCTCGGGACGGTCGTGTTCGTAGAGGAACTTGGTGACGGTGTCGGTGGCGATGCCGGCCTCGGCGGTGAGCACGCCGGCGGCGGCGGCGGACACGGCCAGCCCCCGCACTGGGATCCCGCTTCGGGTCCACGCCTCGGCGGCGGCGCCCATGGCCCGGGACTTGCCCGCTCCGGCAGGTCCCACCAGGCAGGTGATGGCCTCACCGCCGCCGGTGAGGCGGCGCAGCGCCTCGGCCTGGTCGTAATCGAGCCCGTGGGCCTCGATGGCGGCCTCCAGGACTTGGGGATGAGCGACCCCGCGCCTGGCCTCCCGTTCCCAGAGAGCATGGA
>JALYHF010000090.1 GCA_030776745.1 Actinomycetota bacterium
CGCCTTGAAGAAGGCGTGGGTCACCATGTGGAAGATGGCGGCCACGTAGGCGCCCGAGCCCACGGCGAGGAACATGTAGCCGAGCTGGGAGATGGTCGAGTAGGCCAGGACCTTCTTGATGTCGTCCTGGGCACAGGCGACGGTGGCGGCGAAGAGGGCCGTGGCGGCGCCGACCACCGCGACCACGGTGAGGGCATCCTCGCTCGCCACCAGGAGGGGGCTCACCCGGGACATCAGGTAGACCCCCGCCGTCACCATGGTGGCGGCGTGGATCAGGGCGGACACCGGCGTGGGGCCCTCCATGGCGTCGGGGAGCCAGACGTAGAGCGGCAGCTGGGCCGACTTGCCGCAGGCGCCGAGGAAGAGCAGGAGGGCCACGGCGGTGGCGGTGGTGTGCGACAGGGTGCCCGCCTCCTCCAGCACCCCCTCGTACTGGAGGGTCCCGAAGGTGGCGAAGAGGAGGAACATGGCGATCATGAACCCGAAGTCGCCGATCCGGTTGACCACGAACGCCTTCTTGCCGGCCGCCGCCGTCCGCTCCCGCTCGAACCAGAACGAGATCAGCAGGTACGAGCACGCCCCCACGCCCTCCCAGCCCACGAAGGTGAGCAGGAGGCTGTCCCCCAGCACGAGGACGAGCATGGAGAAGGCGAACAGGTTGAGGTAGACGAAGTACTGGTGGTAGCGCTCGTCGCCGTGCATGTAGCCGATGGAGTACAGGTGGATGAGGGCTCCCACGCCGGTGACGAACAGCGCCATGGTGACCGAGAGCGGGTCGATGAGCAGCCCGGCCTCGACCTCGAACCCTCCGGCCGCCATCCAGGTGAAGACGTGCTTGGTGACGTGGCGGGCCTCGCCCTCCCGGCCCACCAACTCGACGAAGGTCGCCACCGAGGCGAGGAAGGAGAGGCCCATGGCGATGGTCGCCACCCAGCCGGCCCGGGGGTCGCCCAGGCGCTTGCCGAAGGCCACCAGCACCAGGAACCCGAGCAAGGGGAGGGCAGGGATCAGGTAGGCGACCTCGAGCACTGGTGCCCTTATCCCTTGAGCAGGTGGAGGTCGTCGGCGGTGGCGCCGGCCCGGCGGTGGAAGATGGCCACGATGATCCCGAGGCCGACGACCACCTCGGCGGCGGCCACGACGAGGACGAAGAACACCAGGGACTGGCCGCCGATGTCGTCGAGCATGCGGGCGAAGGTGACGAAGGTGAGGTTGACGGCGTTGAGCATGAGCTCGACGCACATGAACATGACCAGCACGTTGCGGCGGACGAGGAGGCCGACGGCGCCGATGGTGAAGAGCACGGCCGCCAGCGTGAGGTACCACTCCCCCCCGACGCTCATGCCGGCACGGTCCTCGCATCCTCGGCGTCAGCGGGGCCTTCGACGTCGGACGGCGTCGGGGCGGCGCCCTGCTCCTCGGGCCCGTCGCCGGACGTCGGGCGGCGGACCAGGACCACGGCGCCCACGACGGCGATCACGAGCAGCACCGAGGTGATCTCGAAGGCGAACAGGTAGCGGGTGAAGATGGAGCTGGCCAGCTTCTCCACGTTGGTCCCGGGACCGGTGGCCGCTCCCGCCACCGACCGGGCACCCGTGACCCAGTCGGTTCCCTGGGCCAGGAGCAGCAGCTCGGCCAGGGCCGCCACACCGAGCAGCACGGCGGCCGGCCTCTGGCCTCGGAGCGGTTCGGCGGCCACGTCCTCCCGCCGGTCGACCCCGAGCAGCATGATCACGAACAGGAACAGCACCACGATGGCCCCGGCGTACACGATGACCTGCACGGCGGCCAGGAAGTGGGCCTGCTGGGCCACGAACAGCACGGCCACGCCGAACAGCGTCAGGACCAGGCACAGGGCGGCATGGATGGGGTTGCGGGACACCACCACACCGATGGCGCCGGCGAGGACGATGACCGCCGACGCCGCGAACACGGCCACGTCCACCTTGGTGGCGGCCAGCATCAGCGCCGGCTCCATCAGCCGCTCCCCCCGTCGTCGCCGGTGACCGCCATCACGTTCTCCTCGGCGGCCACGGCCTTGTCGCCGGCCACCTCCTGCACCACCTGGGCCGGGACCTCCAGGGACTGTCCGGCCTCGGGTGGCCGCACGCCGTAGCCGAGCTCGGCCGACCACTGCACCCGGCCTTCGAAGGCAGCGGCGCCCGACGGCGACGTGGCCCGCACCCACGCCGAGGTGTGGGCGTCGTCGCCCTCCCGCCAGTCCTCCCAGGGCAGCTGCTTGGGGCGCCCGTCGTCGCCGACCAGCAGCTCCTCGCGGGTGTAGATGGCGTCGAGGCGGTGGGTGAACGAGTACTCGAACAGCTTGCTCTCCACGATGGCCTCGGTGGGGCAGGCCTCCACGCACAGGTCGCAGTGGATGCAGCGGAGGTAGTTGATCTCGTAGACGAAGCCGTAGCGCTCGCCGGGCGACACCGGGGCCTCGGCCGGGTTGTCGGCGCCCCGCACGTAGATGCAGCGGGCCGGGCAGACCCCGGCGCACAGCTCGCAGCCGATGCACTTCTCCATGCCGTCCTCGTAGCGGCTGAGCACGTGGCGGCCGTGGAACCGCTGGGGCTTCGGCCGCTTCTGCTTCGGGTACTCGACGGTGACCGTGCGGTCGAAGAGGGTCTTGAACGTCACCTTGAAGCCGCTGAGGAAGCCCATCAGCGCACCTCCTCGAGGGGCGAAGCCGAGGGTTCGGCCCGGACCGGCCCGGACACCTCGGCGTCGCTGGCGTGGCGGCCCACCTGCACGGCACGGACGAGCATGGCCGCCAGCACCACCCCACCGGCGAAGACCAGGAACCCGTAGCCGCGGCCGAGGAGCATGCCGGCCAGCACCAGGAGCCAGAAGAGGGCGAGCGGGATCAGCTTCTTCCACCCCAGGTCCATCAGCTGGTCGTAGCGGAACCGCGGCAGCGTGGCCCGCAGCCAGACGTAGACGAACAGGAAGGCGAGGGTCTTGCCCAGGAACCACAGGATGGGGACGAGCGCGCCCGGGAACCCCGTCTTGGGCCCCGGGCCGCTGGGCCCGCCCAGGAACAGGGTGACCATGATGGCCGACATGGTGATGGTGCTCATGAACTCGGCCAGGTAGAACAGGGCGAAGCGGATGGAGGAGTACTCGGTGTGGAAGCCGCCCACCAGCTCCTGCTCGGCCTCCACCAGGTCGAACGGCGGCCGGTTGAGCTCGGCCGTGGCGGCCACGGCGAAGACGAGGAAGGGCAGGAAGCCGAGGCGGAACAGGTTCCAGTTGAAGAGGGAGCCGGCCTGGTCGGCCACGATCTCGCTGGTGAGAAGTGAGCCGGTGACCAGGACGACGGCGGCCGTCGACAGCCCGAGGGCGGCCTCGTAGGACACCATCTGGGCCGAGGCCCGCACCGAGCCCAACAGGGGGTACTTGGACCCCGAGGACCAGCCGGCCAGCATCACGCCGTACACGGCGACCGAGGACATGGCCAGGAGGAAGAGGATCCCGAC
>JALYHF010000091.1 GCA_030776745.1 Actinomycetota bacterium
CGGTGGGGGAGCGGCGGACGATCTCGGGGGCGCCCCCGGCGTCGGTGGCCACCACGCGGGCACCGGAGGCGAGCGCTTCGACCAGCACGAGCCCGAACGGCTCTGGCTCGGTGGAGGGCAGGACGAACACGTCCACGTCGGCCAGCACCTCGGGAACGTCGGCGCGGGGGCCGAGCCATCGCACGCCCCCGATCGCCGCCGCCCGCCGCTCGAGGCCGGCGGCATAGGCCTCCTTGCCCCGCACGGCCGGGCCGGCCACCACGAGGATGGCCTCGGGCACCGCCTCCCTCACGGTGGCGAAGGCCTCGAGGAGGACGTCGACCCCCTTCCAGGTGTCGATGCGTCCCACCGAGGCCACGATCGGCACGTCCTCGGGGATGCTCTCCGCCGAGCGGAACCGCCCGGCCTTGGCCGGGGTGAACTCGTCCGGGTCGGCCCCGTCCCACACCACCCGTGTGTTCCCCGGGTGGAGCTGGGCGGCGATGGCTTCGGACATGGCGATCACCACGTCGGCGAAGCGGCGGGCCAGGAAGCGCTCCACGGCCAGGGCGGCTCGGGACTGGACCACGATCTCCCGGGCGTGCCATACGTGGGGCAGCCGGCACAGCCGGGCCGCTGCCCACCCGTAGAGGCTGTGCAGCGAGTTGGTGTGCACCACGTCGGCCCTCACCCGTCGGGCCAGGCGGGCCAGCCGCCCGGTGGCGACGGGCCACTCCACGACGTAGCGCAGCCAGTACCGCCAGCCGGCGCCGGCGGTGAGGCGACGCATGGGCACCACGTGCAGCCGGGCGCCGGCGGCCCGGAACCGGTCCGCCATGGGGCTCGGCCCCGGAAGGGCGACGTGGCAGGTGAAGCCGGGCGGCAGGCCGCGGATCATCCGCAACAGGGCCTGGTCCGAGCCACCCTCCTCGGCCACGGGCTGGACGTAGAGAATGGTCGTCATGCGGGTGGCGATCAACCTGGAGCAGCTGCTGTACCGCGTGCCGGGAGGCATCGGTCGCTACACGGCTCGGCTGGCCACCCTACTGCCGGCGCTGTTCCCCGAGGACGGCTATGCCGGCTTCGTGGCCCGCCACCACCGCCGCCGGGTGGCGGACGCCGTGCGGGGCCTCGAGCCGGCGATGGCGCCGGTCATCCTGCCCCTGCCCCGACCGCTGCTGTACGAGGCGTGGCACCTGGTGGGGAGGCCGGAGCTGGGCCGGCTGGCGCCGGCCCTCCGCCACGCCGAGCTGGTCCACGCCCCTTCCCTGGCCGTCCCCCCGCGGGGACAGGCCCGCCTGGTGGTCACCGTGCACGACGTGGCCCACGTCCTCCACCCCGACGCCACCACCAGCCGCGGCCGGCGGTTCCACTCCGGCGGGCTGGCCGCCACCGCCCGCCGGGCCGACCTGGTGATCGTGGTGTCCCATGCCGCGGCCGCGGACGTGGCCGCCCACACCGACATCGCCATGGACCGGATCCGGGTGGTGCACAACGGCGTCGACCACGTCGAGGTGCCCCTCGAGGCCGTGGGCCAGGCGCGGGCCCGGTACGGGTTGGCCGACCGTCCCTACGTCCTGTGGGTCGGCACCCAGGAGCCCCGCAAGAACCTTCGCCTGCTGGTCGAGGCCTTCGCCGTCGCCGTCGCTCGCCGCCGCCTCCCCCACGCGCTGGCACTGGCCGGGCCTCCCGGCTGGCTGCACGAAGAGGCCCGCAGCATGCCCGGCGCCGAAGCGCTGGGCGACCGCTTGCGCATCCTCGGCCACGTGAGCGAGGACGAGCTGCACGCCTTGTACCGCGGGGCCGAGCTCTTCGCCCTGCCCAGCCTCTACGAGGGCTTCGGGCTGCCGGCGGTGGAGGCCATGGCCCAGGGGACCGCGGTGGTGTGCTCCGACACCTCGGCGCTCCCCGAGGTCACCGGGGGTGCCGCCGTCCTGGTGCCGCCCGAACCCGGAGCCTGGGGACGAGCCCTGGCCGACCTGCTGGAGGACGACGCCCGCCGGCGGGACCTGGCGTTCGCCGGGCGGCGCCGGGCCGCCCATCTCACCTGGGAGCGTTGCGCCCGTGCCACCCACGCCGTCTACCAGGAGGCCCTCGACATGCCGGGCGCTCGAGAGGCTCGGCCTGCGCCCAGCTAGCGCCCGAACGCCGATGCCGCCGTGCCCGGCCGCCGTCGAGATGGTGGCTGGATGAGCGAACATGGCACGAGAATGGTGACCAGCGCCGTGCGGCTCAGCTTCGACGTGAGCGCCGTCCCCGCCCACCCGGACGGGAGCGGGCGCTACACCATGGACCTGGCCGGCGCCCTCGTGCAGCGTTCCGACGTGAAGCTCACGATCCTTGCCCGCAACGGCGACGCCGCCCGCTGGCAGGCTCTGGCCCGGGGGGCCGAGGTCCTCAGCCCGGCCCCGGGCGCCCGCCCGGTGCGCCTGGCCTGGGAGCAGGTGGGCCTCCCGCGCCTGCTGCGGCGCCTGCCCGTCGACGTGCACCATGCTCCGCACTACACCATGCCGGAGTCGGCCCGCCTCCCTCGGGTGGTGACCATCCACGACCTGACCTTCTTCGATCACCCGGAGTGGCACCAGCGGGCCAAGGTGTCCTTCTTCCGCCGCGCCATCCGGGTGGCGGCCCGACATGCCGACGCCCTGGTCTGCGTCAGCAAGGCCACGGCCACCAGGCTGGGCGAGCTGTGCCCTCCCCGCAGCCAGGTGCACGTCATCCCGAACGGGGTCGACCTGAACCGCTTCCACCCGGCTCCCCGGGGCGACCAGGCCATCCTCGACTCGCTGGGGGTGCGTCGGCCCTATGTGGCCTTCGTCGGAGCACTGGAACCGCGCAAGGACGTCCCCACGCTGGTGCGTGCCTTCGACCGGGTGGCCGCCACCCATCCCGACCTGTCGCTGGTGGTGGCGGGGAGCGGCGGCTGGGGGGCGAAGGCCGTCGACGAGGCCGTGACCGCCGCCACCCACCGCTCCCGCATCGTGCGGACCGGGTACGTGCCCGACGACGCCGTCCCCGCCCTGCTCCGGGGGGCAGCGGCGGTGGCCTACCCCTCGTTGGAGGAGGGCTTCGGGCTGCCCGCCCTGGAGGCGCTGGCTTGCGGAGCGCCCCTGGTGACCACCACGGCAGCGGCGATGGAAGAGGTGGTGGCGGGGGCCGCTCTCCTGGTAGACCCCGGTGACGTGGACGGCCTGGCCGGGATGATCGACATGCTCGTGCGAGGAGACGCCGGCGCGGAGGCTCGCCGCCAGAGGGGCCTCGCCGTGGCGGCACGGCACACCTGGGCGGCGTGCGCGTCGGCCCACGTCGACGTCTACCGCTCGGTGTCCGGCTGACGCCCTGGCGGCCGCCGCCGGGATCAGTCCAAGCGGCTCCGCAGCTGCTCGGCCGTCTGGCGGGCCGCCCGCCGGGCCTGCTCGGCCACCGGCTGGAGGCGCTCCTCCAGGTCCTTGAGGGCGGGCCCCAGGCGCTCCTCCAGCTCCTTGGCCAGCTCCCGGCGACGCACCTGCGCCCGCTGCCATCCCATGACGCCGAGGCCGATGGCCACGTAGGCGGCGTCCTTGATGCTCTTGGGCCCGTCGGCCATCGGTCTCGGCCTCCTTCCGTCGCCGCGACACGGTCCGACGCGGCCACGATCACAGCCGGGGTGCCCCGGGTCCGGACCCCCCTCCGAGCTAGCCTGCCATCTCTGATGGACTCCCCGTTGCAGGCGCCCCCCGTGGTCGCCGTCGTGGTCACCTGCGATCCGGGGCCCTGGCTGGAAGAGGCCCTCCGGGCCCTGGCCGCCCAGGACTACCCGAACCTGTCGGTGCTGGTGGTCGATGCCAACAGCGACACGGACCCCACCAGTCGTGTGGCCGCCATCTTGCCGGGCGCCTACGTGCGCAGGCTGGCCACCAACGCCGGGTTCGGCGCCTCGGCCAACTCCGTGATGGAGGTGGTGGAGGGGGCGTCACACCTGCTGTTCTGCCATGACGACGTGGCGCCGGAGCCGGACGCCGTGCGCCTCATGGTCGAGGAGGGCTTCCGCTCCAACGCCGGGGTGGTGACGCCCAAGTTCGTCGACTGGCACGACCCCAGCCGGATCCTCGCCGCCGGGCTGGGCGCCGACAAGAGCGGGGCGCCGGTGCTGCTGGTGGAGCGTGGCGAGCTCGACCAGGAGCAGCACGACTCTGTGCGAGACGTCTTCGTCGCCCCCGGCGGCTGCACCCTGGTGCGAGCCGACCTGTTCGCCTCGCTGGGGGGCTTCGACCCGGTGATGCGCCTCTTCGGCGAGGACCTCGACCTCTCCTGGCGCTCGCAGATCGCCGGGGCGCGGGTCGTCGTGGCACCATCGGCTCGGGTCCGTCACCTCGAGGCGCTCTCGAGCGGCCGGCGGTCCCCCTACGGGGGCACCCCTCCGGCCGATCTGGCCGACCTGCGTCGCCAGGTGCGCCCGCTGCAGCTGCGGCACCGGCTCCGCGCCGTGCTCAAGTGCTACGGACGCTGGCACCTGATCCGGGTGCTGCCCCAGGTCGCGGTGCTGGCCGTGGCCGAGGTCGTCTTCGGGGTCCTCACCGGCCACACCCGCACGGCTCGGGACACGGCGTCGGCGTGGAGCTGGAACCTGGGGCGAGTGGGGGAGCTGCGGCGGGCCCGCCGCCGCGTCCGGCAGACGCGCCGGGTCAGCGACGGCGAGGTGCGCCGCCTGCAGACTCGCGGCAGCGCCCGGGTGGCCGGCTTCATCCGCGGCCAGCTGGCCACCGAGCGCATCCGCGGCCACGCCGCCGGGGCCCTCCGGCGGCCCCGGGCGTCCGAGGCCGGGGACGAGCCCGACAGCATCCGGGTCCCCCTGGTGATCGGATCGGCCTTGACGCTGGTCATGCTCGTGGGCAGCCGCCACCTCATCACCGGCCGGGTGCCGGCGGTGCACCAGCTGGCGCCGTTCCCGGAGGGCGTGGCCGGCTTCCTGGAACCGTTCCTCTCCGGCTGGCGCCAGACCGGCCTGGGCGCCAGCGGCCCGGCCCCGACCGCCTTCGGACTGCTGGGCGTCGCCGGTCTGTTCCTGGGGGGAGCGGGCGGGCTGTTGCGGACGCTCCTCGTCCTGGGCGCCCTGCCGGTGGGCGCCGTGGGGGCCTTCCGGCTGGCCCGGCCTCTCGGTTCGGCGCGGGCCCGCCTGGCCGCGCTGGTGGTGTACGTCGCCGTCCCCCTGCCCTACAACGCGCTGGCCAGCGGTCGCCTCAGCGGCCTGGTCGCCTATGCGTCGGCGCCGTGGCTGCTCGCTCGCCTGCTCCGGGCCACCGGGGTCGAGCCCTTCGGCGAGGGTGGCGACCGGGCCCACACGGTCCGCCAGGTGCTCGGCCTCGGGATCCTGCTCGCCGTGCTGGCCGCCCTCGAGCCGTCCATCGTGGTCGTGGCGCCGCTGGCCGCCGCGGGGATCACGCTGGGAGCCCTGCTCGGCGGTGACGTGGCGGCCACCGTCCGATCCCTGCCCGTGGCCCTGGCCGGTGCCGGCGTCGGCCTGGTCCTGCTCTTCCCGTGGAGCCTGGGTTTCTTCCTGCCCGGAGCCGAGCTGTCGGCCTTCACCGGCGTCGGCCTGCCCCCGGAGCGGGCCTACGGGCTGGGCGCCCTTCTCCGCTTCCAGACCGGCTGGCTGGGCGCACCCCCCATCGGCTGGGCGTTCTTGGTGGCCGCCGCCCTGCCGTTGCTGCTCGGGAAGGGGTGGCGCCTCGGTTGGGCGGCGCGCCTGTGGGGCCTGGCCCTGACGTGCTGGGCGTTGGCCTGGGCCGGCGGCCGCGGGTGGCTCCCCGTCTCCTCCCCTCCGGCCGACGTGCTGCTGGCCCCGGCCGCCGCCGCCTTGGCCCTCACCGTGGCCCTGGGCATGGCCGCCTTCGAGACCGACCTGCCCGGCTATCGCTTCGGTTGGCGCCAGGTGGCGTCGACGGCGGCGCTGGTGGCCACCCTCCTGGGCCTGCTCCCGGTGGCCCTCGCCGCCCTGGGCGGGCGTTGGCGCCTTCCCAGGCAGGACTTCTCCGGGCTGCTCTCCTGGATGCCCGAGCAACGGGACGAAGGGGCCTTCCGGGTCCTGTGGCTCGGGGACCCCGAGGCGCTTCCGCTCCGCTCCTGGAGGCTGGACGACGGTCTCGGGTACGCCACCTCCCGCGACGGCCCGCCCGACGCCACTGCCCTGTGGCCAGGGGGCTCCCCGGGGCGCACGGAGATGGTGGCCGACGCCATCGCCGTCGCCCGTCGCAACGGCACCACTCGCCTCGGCCATCTCCTCGGACCCATGGCCGTGCGCTACGTCGTCGTGCCCCTCCGGGCGGCACCGACCCGGGCCAAGACGCCCGCCCTGCCGCCGCCACCGGACCTCACGGCGGCTCTCGAGGCCCAGATGGACCTGAAGCAGCTCGAGAGCGACGACGCCCTCCGGGTGTACGAGAACGCGGCCTGGGCGCCGGCCCGAGCCCGGCTGGACCCCGAGGGCGCCAAGGCCAGCCGCCGCTCCGGGCTGGCCAACCTCCGGCTGGCGGAGCTGGCGGGCTCGGCCCCGGTCCTGCCCACGGAGCGCTCCCCCACGCGGTTCCAGGGAACACTGCGCCGCGGCGACGCCGTGCTGGTCTCGGAGTCGTTCTCGCCGCGCTGGCAGCTGCGGGTCGACGGCGAGCCCGCCCCCCGAGCCAGGGCCTTCGGCTGGGCCAACTCTTTCACCTCCCCGGCCAGCGGTGAGGCCACCCTCCGCTTCCGGACGTCGCCCTTGCACTACGCGGCCGTGGCCGTCGAGGTGGCGCTCTGGGTCGTGGCCGTGCGGGCCCTGCTCGCCCTGAGACGGCGCCGGTCTTGACCACCCGGGGGGGGACGAGGGGTCGGGCCATGATCCTGGCCGTCGTGGCCGCCGTGTTGGTGGCCGGCGGGATCGCCGACCGGGCCGCTCGGCCTCGAGCCACGTCGCTGAGGGCGGCCAGCCCCACCCTCATGCCCACGGCGGCCCCCGCCGACGCCACCTCGTCGACCTGGTACTGCGCCGGTGCCACGGCCGCGCCCGGCAGCGCCGCCAGTGGAACGGTGGTGCTGGCCAACACCCGTTCCCGACCTGCCAACGGCACCCTCACGGTGATGACGAGCGACGGCGCCAGCCGTACGGCGCCGGTGAGCGTGGGTGGCCTGTCGGTGACGTCGGTGAGCCTGGCCCAGGTCGCCCCGGGGCCCTTCGCGGCGGCCGTGGTCGAGCTCGACGCCGGACAGGTGGCCGCCGAGCTGTCCACGTCGGGCCCCAGGAACGACGACGTCACGCCGTGCGCGTCGGCCGCGTCGCAACGCTGGTACTTCGCCGACGGGTCCACGGCGAGGGACGCCGCTCTCTCGCTGTCGCTGTTCAACCCCTTCCCCGACGACGCCATCGCCGACCTGTCCTTCAGCACGGACCAGGGCCGAGCCGCCCCCTCCGACTTCGAGGGCATCGTCGTCCCGGCCCGGAGCCTGGTGGTCAAGAACATCGGCGACCACGTCCGTCGCCGAGAGGCCGTCTCCACCGCGGTCGCCGTCCGGCGCGGGCGCCTGGTGGCGGCCCAGACGCAGACCCGCACCGTGCCGAACCGGGCTGGGCTCTCGGTCGTCCTCGGGTCGCCCTCCCTCGGGGGTGAGTGGTACTTCCCGGGCGGCCTGGCCGCCGACGGCATCGTCGAGCGCTACGCGGTGGCCAACCCCGAGGCGGAGGAGGCCAAGATCCTGGTGGAGGTCAACCTCGACGAGGGAGCGGCCGAGCCCTTCGAGCTGACCGTCGCGCCCCACGGCCGGGTGAGCCTGGTCCTGAACGAGGAGTCACGGATCCCGAAGGGCGTGGGCCACTCGACCGCCGTGCGCTCCCTCAACGGCGTGCCCGTCGTGGCCGCTCGGATCATCGAGGCCACCTCGTCGGACCCGTGGTCCGGGCGGGCCGACACCCTGGGGGCCCGGCGCACGGCTCGGGCCTGGGCCTTCGCCGCCGGTGGGGCCACCGGCGACCTGCAGGAGGTCGTGATCGTGCAGAACGTGGGCCCCACCCCGGCCCAGGTGTCCATCACCGGGCTGGCGTCGGGGACGCCATTGGTCATCGACGGCCTGCAGCGCCTGACCATCGAGCCCGGACGGCGTCACGCGGTGCGGATCGGCGACCACGCCACCCGCCCCCAGCTGCCCCTCGTGGTGCGCTCCTCGACCCCGGTGGTGGCCGAGCGGGTGCTGCAGCGCCAAGGAGCGCCTGGGCTGTCCATGACGATGGGCATCCGGCTCGGTTGAGTTGAGGAGGACGGCACGGAACGCCTGGTGATCGCCGCCTTGCTCGTGGCCGTGGCCGTGGCCGTGGCCTTCCTCGTCGAACGCCGCCGACCCGCCGCGCCCACGCAGCCGCGGTGGGCCGTGCCCGCCCAGCTTGACCGTGCCGACTTCGACGGTGCCGATCGGCCGTGGCTGGTCGCCCTGTTCAGCTCCACGGCGTGCGAGTCCTGTGCCCGAGCCTCCGCCAAGGCCAGCGTCCTGGCCAGCTCGCAGGTGGCCTACCAGGACGTGTCCTACCAGGAGCGCGCCGACCTCCACGCCCGCTACGGCATCGAAGCGGTCCCCACCATCGTCCTGGCCGACGGCGAAGGTGTGGTCCGGGCGTCCTTCGTGGGCGTGCCCACGGCGACGGACCTGTGGGCCGCCCTGGCCGAGGTGCGGGCGCCGGGCAGCAGCCCCGAGCCCGGCCTGGGCCGCCCGGCGGGCGCCGGCTGACCGCCGTCCCCGCCGCATCCGACGGAGCGTAGGGCGCTAGCGCTCCAGGACCTGGGTGGGCTCCTCCCGAGCCGGGATGGCCTCAGGGTCGGGACGGCCGTCCGGCGAGGGTGGCGTCTCGGCCAACTGGGGCACCGCCTCGCCCTCGGGGTACTCGCGCACCCTCCCGCCGGCGGCCTCGTCGACCAGGCGCTTGACCTCCGCCCCGTCGATGGTCTCGTGCTGGAGCAGGGCCTGGGCCACGGCGTCGAGGCCCTTTCGGTACTTGGACAGGTACTCGGTGGCCCGCTCCTCCTGGATGCGGAGGATCCGCTCGACCTCCTCGTCGATGACGCGGGAGGTCTCGTCGCTGTAGTCGCGGGTGTGCATGAGGTCCTCGCCCAGGAAGACCATGCCCTGGGAGCCCCAGGCCATGGGCCCGACCCGGTCGCTCATGCCCCACTCCCGCACCATCTTGCGGGCCAGCTCGGTGTTGCCCACCAGGTCGTTGTTGGCCCCAGTGGAGAGGTCGCCGTAGACCAGGAGCTCGGCCACGCGACCCCCCATGCGCACGGCCAGCGAGTCCTCGATGTAGTCCCGGGGGTAGATGTGGCGCTCCTCCATGGGGAGCTGCTGGGTGACGCCCAGTGCCATGCCGGTGGGCAGGATGGTCACCTTGTGCACGGGGTCGGCGTGGGGCAGGACGTAGGCCAGCACGGCATGGCCACCCTCGTGGTACGCGACCCGCTCCTTCTCCTCGTCGGACAGGGCCAGGGACTCCCGGCGCTGCCCCATGATCACCCGGTCCCGCGCCGCCTCGAAGTCCTCCATGTGCACGGCCTCGGCCCCTCGGCGCACGGCGTGGAGGGCGGCCTCGTTGACCAGGTTGGCCAGGTCGGCGCCGCTCATGCCGGGAGTGCCCCGGGCCACCAGGCTCAGGTCCACGTCGGGGGCGATGCGCTTGTCCTTGCAGTGCACCTGCAGGATGGGGAGGCGCTCCTCCAGGTCGGGGAGCGGCACGACGATCTGGCGGTCGAAGCGACCGGGCCGCAGGAGGGCGGGGTCGAGGATGTCGGGCCGGTTGGTGGCCGCCATCATCACGATGCCCTCGGTGGTGTCGAAGCCGTCCATCTCGGAGAGCATCTGGTTGAGCGTCTGCTCCCGCTCGTCGTGGCCGCCGCCGAGCCCCGTTCCCCGCTTGCGCCCGATCGAGTCGAGCTCGTCCACGAAGATGATGGCCGGCGCCTGCTTGCGGGCGGTCTGGAATAGGTCCCGGACCCGGCTGGCTCCGACGCCCACGAACATCTCCATGAAGTCCGAGCCGGTGACCGACAGGAAGGGGACGCCGGCCTCCCCGGCCACGGCCCGAGCCAGCAGCGTCTTGCCCGTGCCCGGCGGGCCCACCAGGAGCACGCCCTTGGGGATGCGGGCGCCGATCTCCTTGAACCTCTCCTTGGACTTCAAGAAGTCGACGACCTCGCGGATCTCCTGCTTCACGGCGGTGTAACCGGCCACGTCGGCGAACGTCGTCTTCGGCCGCTCGGTGGTGTACACCTTGGCCTTCGACCGCCCGATCGACATGATCCCCGTCATCTGTCCCTGGGCCCGGCGGTTCATCCACACCATGAACCCGATGAGGAGGGCGACGGGCAGCAGCAGCGGCAGGAACGAGGCCAGCACGTTCGGCTCCGAGTTCTCGAAGTCGAGCTCTCGCACCTTCTCGCTCAGGACCTTGTTGTCGCCCTCCGGGAGCGGGCGCGGGCCCTTGACGGTGAAGCGGGTACCGTCGTCGAGCTGGCCGGTGATGTGGCCGGTGTCGTTGTTGACGCTGGCCTTGGCCACCCTGCCCTCGTTGGCCCTGCGGATGAACTCGCCGTAGCCCAGCTCCGTGCGAGGCTTGCCACCGAACAGCGCCGGCAGCACCAGCACGGCCACGACCAGCACGAAGAGCGCGATCATGGCCCAGCGGAAGGTCGGCTCCTGGGCGGGCCCGCCGCCGGGGGGGCGCTCGGAGCGCGGCGTGCGGCCCGGCCGGAGGTCGCCTGGTTTACGGCTCATGGGCCAATGGTAGGCGGCGGGCGAGGGCAACCGGCCCCCATCCGCCTCAGGATCGGGGCCGAGCAGTACCCTCGGCGCCATGGACACCCGCCACTGCGCCCGTCCCGCCTGCGGAGCGCCGGCCACGGCCACCATGACCTACGAGTACGCCAGCCGGACCGTGTGGCTGGACAGCCCCGGCCAGGAGCCCGACCCCAACGCCGCGTGGGGCCTGTGCGCCACCCATGCCGACCGGCTCCGGGTCCCCCTGGGGTGGTCTCGCAACGACCGCCGGGCGCCCATCCTCCCCTTGCGTCCTCCCATCGCGGTGTAGCCGCGCCAGGGAGCGCCGCTCCCTCAGTATCCTGGTCGGGTGAGCGGCCAGCCGGTCATCGAGGACCGGCCGCCCACGGGGCCTCCCCGGTGGGGGTTGGGCGACGCCGTCGGCGGGTACGCGGTGGCCTTCCTGCTGATGGGCCTGGCCGCCGCGAGCTGGGTGGCGCTCACCGGCCGCCGGGAGCGCAGCCTCGGCCTCGTGGTCGTCGTCCTCGTCGCCCAGTGGACGGGCCTGGTCGGGGCGGTGGTCGTGGCCAGCCGCCGCAAGGGTTCCGGCCGCCTGGGCGAAGACTTCGGGTTCCGGGTGGAGGCGCGCGACGTCAAGCCCGGGCTCGTGGCCGGCCTGTTCTCCCAGTTCGTCCTTCTCCCGCTGCTGTACCTGCCCGTCCAGCTGGTGAACCCCGACCTCGACCCGACCGACGCGGCGCGCCGACTCACGGCGTTGGGGCGGGGATGGGGCGCCGTCGTCCTCGCCGCCTGTGTGGTGATCGGGGCCCCGCTGGTTGAGGAGCTGTTCTTCCGCGGCCTGCTCCAGCGCTCGCTGGCCCGCCGCTTCGGACCGGCGTGGGGCGTCGGCGTGTCGGCCCTGGCCTTCGGCGTCGTGCACGGCCAGCCCCTCCAGCTGCTCGGCCTGGTCGCCTTCGGCGTCGTGCTCGGGCTGCTGGCGCAGTGGTCGGGGCGGCTCGGCCCGAGCCTGGTGGCCCACGCCGTCTTCAACGCCGCCACCGTCGTCCTCCTCGTCGTCCTCCGTTGAGCGGCGGGTACCCCCTCAAGGTCGGGCTCCGCCCTGCCGATGCACGAGGGGCGGCGTGGGGAGCGACGAGGAGAGGAGCGCCCGATGATGTGTCCGAGCTGCAGCGGGTCGCGACTGGTCCAGATCGAGCTGGTGGTCGACCAGCGGAGGGTGACGATGCGCAGCTGCTCGCGGTGTGACACGCGCTGGTGGCAGAGCGATGGGAAGACCATCGCGCTGCCCAGCGTGCTCGACCGGGCCGGCAACCGGGCCTGAGGGCCCCGCCGGAGTCAGGGCGCCAAGGATCCTCCCCCCGCTCCCGGGAGGACGTCGGGCGACCTGGTGGCGCCCGCCCACCGCCCGTGCCGGGGCAATATGGGGCCCGCATGCGCAGGCCGTCGCCGACCACTGTCGTCTCCCTGCTGGTGGTGGGCGGGGCCACGCTGTTCGTGCTGGCGCAGCTCCAGCCCGGCCTCCTGCTCACCGACACGACGCCGGCGGGGGGCGACATGGGCGCTCACGTGTGGGGCCCGGCGTACCTCCGCGACCACCTGCTGCCCCACGGCCGCATCACCGGGTGGGCCCCCGACTGGTACGCGGGCTTCCCGTGGCTCACGTTCTACTTCCCGCTCCCCAGCCTGCTGATCGTCCTGGTCGACCTGGTCCTGCCCTACGGCGTGGCCTTCAAGCTGGTCAGCGTGCTCGGCATCGTCACCTTGCCGGTGGCCGCCTGGGCCTTCGGACGGCTCTCGAGCATGGCCTGGCCGGGCCCGGCGTGCCTGGCGGTCGGCACCGTCCCCTTCCTGTTCGACCGCAGCTTCACCATCTACGGGGGGAACATCCCCTCCACACTGGCCGGGGAGTTCAGCTTCTCCTTGAGCCTGTCGCTCGCCCTGGTGTTCCTCGGGCTGGTGGCGCGGGGCCTGGAGACGGGGCGCCACCGGGCGTTGGCCGCCGTGGTGCTGGCCGTCACGGCGCTGAGCCACGTCATCCCCACGTTCTTCGCCGTTGCCGGGGCGGCCGTCCTGACCGCCTTCCGGCTCGACCGACGGCGGCTCCGCTACGTCCTCGGGGTCGGCGGCGTGGCCGGCCTGCTGGCCGCCTTCTGGGTGATCCCGTTCCTGTTCCGCCTGCCCTACACGAACGACATGGGGTGGGAGAAGATCGTCACGTACCGCAAGGAGCTGTTCCCGCACGACCTCCGCTGGCTCGTTCTCCTGGCCGGCACGGGGGCCGTGCTGTCGTTGGTGAGGCGCTCGGCCACGGGGCGGTTCCTCACCGTCATGGCGGCCGTGTCGGCCGCCGGCTTCGTCCTCGCGCCCCAGGGTCGGCTCTGGAACGCCCGCCTGCTGCCCTTCTGGTTCCTCTGCCTCTACCTCCTGGCCGCCGTGGCCGTCGCCGAGGTGGGTCGCACCCTGGAGGACGTGGCGGCCCGTCGTCCACGCCGCCGCCCGGCGCCCGCCTCGCCGCTCGGAGCCGATGTCGGCCCGGCACCCCCCACCGGCGCCGTCCCCGGCCCGGCCGTCCTGTTCACGCCGGTGGCTGCTCTGGCCGCCACGCTCGTCCTGGTGGCCACCCCCCTCCACGTGCTCCCGGCGTGGGCCCAGGTGGAGACGTCGGACCAGAGCTTCGTCCCCAGCTGGGCGAGGTGGAACTACTCCGGCTACGAGCGCAAGCCGGCGTACCCCGAGTACCGCCACCTGGTCGACACCATGGCCGCACTGGGACGGAGCAGGGGCTGCGGGCGGGCGATGTGGGAGTACGAGCCCGAGCTCGACCGCCACGGGACGCCGATGGCCCTCATGCTCCTGCCCTATTGGACCGACGGGTGCATCGGCTCCATGGAGGGGCTGTTCTTCGAGTCCTCGGCCACCACCCCGTACCACTTCCTGAACCAGGCCGAGCTGTCGCTGCGCCCGTCGTCAGCCCAACGGGACCTCCCCTACCGGAGCCTCGACGTGGCCAGCGGCGTAGAGCATCTCAAGCTCCTCGGGGTGCGCTACTACCTGGCGCTCACCCCCGAGGCACAGGCGCAGGCGCGTGGGCGCCCCGACCTTCGCCCGGTGGCCAGGTCGGGCCCCTGGAGCGTGAACTACCCGGACGGCACGAAGCAGCGCACCTGGGAGGTCTACGAGGTCGAAGGGTCCGAGCTGGTGGCGCCCCTCGCCAGAGAGCCCGTGGTGGTGAAAGGGGTGGCGAAGGGCGGGGAGGAATGGCTCTCCCTCGCCGTCGACTGGTACCAGGACCCGGCGCGCTGGTCCATCCCGCTGGCCACCGACGGGCCCGACGAGTGGGCCCGCGTGACGGAACCTCCCGCCGCCGGGGAGCCGGGACGGGCCGTACGTCCGGCCAAGGTCGACCACATCCGCGCCGGCGACGACCGCATCTCCTTCGACGTCGACCGCCCCGGCTCCCCGGTGCTGGTCAAGGCGTCCTACTTCCCGAACTGGCGGGCCTCGGGCGCCGAGGGCCCATGGCGGGTGACGCCGAACCTCATGGTCGTGGTGCCCACCGCCCGCCACGTCGAGCTGCACTACGGCTTCACCCCGGTCGACGGGTTGGCCTGGGCCCTCACCGCCCTCGGGCTGGTCGGCCTGGTGGTGCTGGCCCGCGGCGGCCGGGTGCTCAACCGGCAGCGGGGGCGTTCGGACGAGGGGCCGGCCGAGCCCGGCGATCCCCTCGATGCCGAGCTCGTCTCCGTCCTCGAGGAGGAACGCGCCCTCGAGATCGTGCCCGACGAGCGCCGGTGACCCCCCGCCTGAGCGTCGTCGTCCCCGCCTTCTGCGAGCAGGACCGCATCGGCGCCACCGTCGGCCGTCTGCGTCGCGCCCTGCCCGCGGATGGGGTGGAGATCGTGGTCGTCGACGACGGCTCGCCCGACGCCACGGCCGAGGCCGCCCGCCGCGCCGGCGCCGACCAGGTGCTCCGCCTGCCCGCCAACCGGGGGAAGGGGGCGGCGGTCCGGGCCGGGATGGTGGCGGCCGGGGGCCGGGTTCGTGCCTTCACCGACGCAGATCTCTCCTACCCTCCCGAGCAGCTGATCCGCCTCCTGGAGGAGGTGGAAGCGGGCTGCGATGTGGTGGTGGGCAGCCGACGCCACGTCGACACCACCACGCTGGTGCGGGCTCGCCGGTTGCGGGAGGCCAGCGGCCGGGTGTTCAGCCTCCTCACCCGCCTCGTGCTCCTACAGGAGCTGCGCGACACCCAATGCGGGCTCAAGGCGTTCTCGGCCGATGCCGCGCTGCTCCTGTTCTCCCGCAGCCGCATCGACAGCTTCGCCTTCGACGTCGAGCTGTTCTACCTGGCCGAGCGGTTCGGGCTGCGGGTGTGCGAGGTCTCGGTCCAGCTGGCCAACTCCGAGGTCTCGAGCGTCAGCCTCGGCCTGGACGCGGCCCGCATGCTCCGAGATCTCTTCCGCATACGGCGGCTGGCGGCGGCCGGCGCCTACGAGGTGGAAGGCAGCGAGCGTCGACCCCTGCTGGGATGTCCGGGTCCCCATGGCGACGGGGGGCGCTGAGCGCCGCTCGTCTCGTCCTGGTGGTGAGCGGAGAGAGCCGTTACGCTCAGGAGCGGTATGGCCCCCCTCGACGCCATCTTCAAGGCCTACGACGTGCGCGGCACCGTCCCCGACCAGCTCGACGCCGACGTGTGCCGGCGCATCGGTGCCGCCTTCGCCCGGTTCGCCATGGGCGAGCATGGCCGCGACCCCGACGCCACCCGTCTCCTGGTGGCCCGCGACATGCGCGAGTCCGGCGGCGAGCTCTCCCGGGCCTTCGCCGAGGGCGCCACCTCCCAGGGCGTTGACGTCGTCGACCTGGGCCTGGCCTCCACCGACCTGTTGTACTTCGCGGCCGGGAAGCTCGACGCCCCCGCCGCCGTGTTCACGGCCTCCCACAACCCCGCCCACTACAACGGCATCAAGATGTGCCTGGCCGGCGCCAAGCCGGTGGGCCAGGACAGCGGCCTGGCCGACATCAAGGAGCTGGCCGGCCAGGACCTGCCGGCCGCCGAGCACACGGGGGAGATCAGCGAGCAAGACCTCATCGGCGAGTACGCCGACCACGTCCGCACCTTCGTGGACGCCTCGGAGCTCAAGCCGCTCAAGGTCGTAGCCGATACCGCGAACGGGATGGGAGGCCTGGTCGTACCACCGGTGTTCGATCCGCTCCCGTTCGACCTCGAGCTGCTCTACCCCGAGCTCGACGGCTCCTTCCCGAACCACCCGGCCGATCCCATCCAGCTCGAGAACATCAAGGACCTCCGAGCCCGCGTCACCGAGGTCGGCGCCGACGTGGGGCTGGCCTTCGACGGTGACGCCGACCGGGTCTTCCTCGTGGACGAGAAGGCCGAGCCGCTCTCCGGCTCGCTCACCACCGCCATCGTGGCCGCCTCCATCCTGGACAAGAACCCGGGCGAGAAGGTCATCCACAACCTCATCTGCTCCAAGTCCGTGCCCGAGGTCATCCGTGAGCACGGGGGCGAACCGGTGCGGAGCCGCGTGGGCCACTCGTTCATCAAGGCCGTCATGGCGGACACCGGAGCCGTCTTCGGCGGCGAGCACTCGGGGCACTACTACTTCCGGGACAACTACGGGGCCGACTCCGGCCTCATCGCCGCCCTGCTCGTCCTCGAGCTGATGAGCAAGGCCGATGAGCCGCTCTCGGAGCTGCGCCGGCCCTTCGAGCGCTACGCCGCCTCGGGCGAGATCAACACCGAGGTCGACGACCCCATGGCGGTGATCGAGCGGGTGGGCGAGGCCTACGGTGACGCCGATCAGGACCGGATGGACGGCCTCACCGTCGACCTCGGGGACTGGTGGTTCAACCTCCGCCCGTCGAACACCGAGCCGCTGCTGCGGCTCAACCTCGAGGCCCCCACGCGGGAGGAGTGCGACGCCCACGTCAAGGAGGTCCTGGCCCGGATCGAGGATGCCCAGCAGCCGTCCGGGAACGGCTGAGCGTGGCGCTCGACCCCCAGCTGCTGGAGATCCTCGCCTGCCCGGAGGACAAGGGCCCGCTGCTGTACTTCGAGGACGACCAGAGCCTCTACAACCCCCGGCTGCGGCGCCGCTACGCCATCCGCGACGACATCCCCATCATGCTCATCGACGAGGCCGAGACCGTGAACGCCGAGGAGCATCAGCGGCTGCTGGACAAGGCCGCTTCGGAGGGCATCGAGCCCACGTTCGAGGAGGCGGGGTGAGGACGGGCAGGCTCGACACCCAAGGCATGTGGGAGGCCACGGCCAGCCGGCCCGAGCACGTCGAGGAGGCGGCACGAGACGCCCGGGACCTCGAGGGGCTCCCCGACCGCGAGGCGGTCGAGAACGTGGTCGTGGTCGGGATGGGTGGGAGCGGGATCGTGGGCGACATCGTGGCCGCCATCGCCGGGCCCTTCATGGCCGTGCCGGTGGTGGTGGCCAAGTCCTACACGCTCCCCGCCTTCGTCGGGGAAGGATCGCTGGTGTTCGCCGTCTCGTTCTCGGGCGACACCGAGGAGACGATCGAGGCCGCCAGCGAGGCGGCGGTCCAGGGAGCGAGGGTGATCGCCGTCACCAGCGGTGGCGAGCTGGGCAAGCTGGCCTCGGCGTGGGGCGCGCCCCTCGTGCCGGTCCCGGACACCATCCCCCAACCGCGGGCCGCCTTGGGGTCCCTGGCCATCCCGCCCCTGGTGGTGCTCGAGCAGATCGGGCTGTTCCCGGGCGCCTCCCAGTGGATTCAGCTCGCTGTCGACCAGCTCAAGCGCCGGCGCGACCAGCTCCTGGGCGACGCCAGCCCCGCGGCCGACCTGGCTCGTCGCATCGGCCGCACCATTCCGCTCCTGCACTCCTCCGGGGCCCTCGGCGTGGCTGCCGCCCAGCGCTGGAAGACACAGGTGAACGAGAACGCCAAGGCGCCCGCCTTCTGGTCGGTGCAGCCGGAGTTGAGCCACAACGAGGTCCAGGGGTGGGGCCAGCACGGCGACGTCACCCGCCAGATCCTCACCGTGGTGACGTTGCGCCACGACGCCGAGCACCCGCAGATCGCCCGCCGCTTCGAGCTCGTCGCCGAGCTCATGCGCGAGGTGGTGGCCGGGATGGAGGAGGTGCACGCCGAGGGCGACGGCGAGCTGGCCCAGCTCCTGGACCTCATGCTGTTCGGCGACTTCGTGTCCCTGCACCTGGCCGACAACGAGGGCCTCGACCCCGGCCCGGTCCCGACCCTTGGCGCCATCAAGCGTGAGCTGAGCGACGGCTGACGTCGACGCCGCTTCTCGAAGGAGAACCACACCCGTGAACTTCGACATCGCCGATCCCGCCCTGGCCGATCTCGGCCGCCAGCGCATGGCCTGGGCCGACCGCCACATGCCCGTGCTGGCCTCGATCCGGGAGCGCTTCGCCAAGGAGCGGCCGCTGGAGGGCGTCACCGTCGCCGCCTGTCTCCACATCACCACCGAGACCGCCGCCTTGCTGCGCACGCTCAAGGCGGGCGGCGCGGTGGTCAACGCCTGTGCCTCCAACCCGCTCTCGACCCAGGACGACGTGGCTGCCTCGCTCGTGCGGGACGAGGAGATCGCCACCTTCGCCGTGAAGGGGGAGGACACCGACACCTACTTCCGCCACATCGACGCCGTGCTCGACCAGCACCCCCGCCTCACCATGGACGACGGCTGCGACCTGGTGTCGCGCCTGCACCAGCAGCGCCCGGATCAGGCGGACGAGGTGCTGGCCGGCACCGAGGAGACGACCACCGGGGTGATCCGCCTTCGGGCCATGGAGGCCGACGGCGCCCTGCGCTTCCCGATCGTGGCCGTGAACGACGCCGACACCAAGCACATGTTCGACAACCGCTACGGCACCGGGCAGTCGACCCTGGACGGGATCGTCCGGGCCACCAACGTGCTGCTGGCGGGCAAGAGCGTCGTGGTGGCCGGCTACGGGTACTGCGGCAAGGGCGTGGCCAGCCGGGCTCGGGGCATGGGGGCCCAGGTGTACGTGACCGAGGTGGACCCGCTGCGGGCGCTCGAAGCCGTGATGGACGGGTTCCGGGTGGTGCCCATGGGCGACGCCGCGCCCGAGGGCGACATCTTCATCACCGTCACCGGCAACCGCGACGTGCTGCGCCGGGAGCACTTCGAGGTGATGAAGGACGGCGCCATCCTGGCCAACTCCGGTCACTTCGACATCGAGATCGACCTCGTCACCCTGGCCGAGATGGCAGGAGACGACAACCGCAAGGCGGTCCGCCCGCTGGTCGAGGAGTTCTTGGTCAGTGGTGGGCCCCACGGCGAGCGCCGGATCCTGATCGTCGCCGAGGGCCGGCTGGTGAACCTCGGGGCGGGCGAGGGCCATCCGGCGGCGGTCATGGACATGAGCTTCGCCAACCAGGCCCTCACCGCCGAGTGGGTGGTGCAGAACGCCTCGGCGCTCGAGCGGCGCGTCTACGACGTGCCCCGCGCCATCGACCAGGAGATCGCCCGTCTCAAGCTCGACACCATGGGCGTGGCGCTCGACCGTCTGACGCCGGCTCAGGAGGAGTACCTCTCGTCCTGGACGGTCGGCACCTAGCTGCGCCCCCGGGCCGGCCCCGTGGCGATCCGCCGGGCTCGCGTGGCCACGTGACGGCTGGCGTGATCCGCGCCGTCTACCAGCTGGAGCCGCACGGCTCGGCCGAGGCGTTGGCCGTCGAGGCCTCGCTGGGCATGGCCGACGGGCCCGGGTTCGTGCGGGGAGAGGTGGTGGCCGAGGAGGGCGGCCGCGCCGTCATCGACTTCCCGGCCGACAACTGGGGCCCGAACCTGCCCATGCTCCTCTCCGCCCTCGTGGCCGGGGAGGGGTCCGAGACCCGGGCCTTCAGCCGGTGCCGGCTGGTCGGCCTGGACCTTCCCAGCGGCTGGTTCCCCGGCCCCGCCTTCCCGGCCCCGGCCAGAGTCGGCGTGGGCGCCATCGTCAAGCCGTCGCTCGGGCTGGCGCCGGGGGAGGTGGCCGACGTGGTCGCCGCCCTGGTCGCCGGGGGCGTCGATCTGGTCAAGGACGACGAGCTGCTGGGGGACCCGCCGTGGTGCCCGCTGGCGGACCGGGTCAGGGCGGTGGCCAAGGTGTGCGACCCCTCCGTGACGTACTGCGCCAACGTGACGGGGCCGTCGGCCATGCTCCTGGACCGCGCCCGACGGGCGGTGGACCTGGGTGCCACCGGCGTGATGGTCAACGCCTTCGCCCAGGGCCTGGACGCCGTCTTGGCCCTGCGCCAGGCCGCGCTCGGCGTCCCCGTGTTCGCCCACCGCGTGGGCTCGGGACCCTGGGCCCGCAACGACCGCTTCGGGGCCTCCGGAATGGTGCTGGCCCGCCTTACCCGCCTGGCCGGCGCCGACTACGTGCAGGTGGGCGCCTTCGGCGGCAAGCTCTTCGACAGCGACGAGGCGGTCCGGGCCCAGCTCGACGCCGTGCGGGGCCCGCTCGACGGCGTGGCCCCGCCGGTGGCCGTCCTCGGGGGCGGCATCGGCCCCGACAACGCCCGGGCCCAGGCCGATGCCGCCGGGGGGACGGGCGTGCTCCTCCTGCTCGGATCGCGGGCCTACGCCCACCCGGGCGGGGTGGAGGCCGGCGTGCGAGCGACGACCGCCGCCCTTCGGTGACGCCCGCCGATCCCATCCCGCCCACCATCGAGTGGCGCAGCGGCGTCGTCCGCATGATCGACCAGCGCCGGCTGCCCCACGAGCTGGCCTTCGTGGAGGCCGGCACGGTGGACGAGCTCTGCCGGGCCATCGTGACCATGGCCATCCGCGGGGCGCCGGCCCTGGGCGTGGCCGGCGCCATGGGCATCGCCCTGGCTCGCCTCGGCGGCGAGGACCTGGCCCGCGCCGCCTCCCGGATCGTGGCCACCCGTCCCACGGCGGTGAACCTTGCCTGGGGGGTGCGCCGGGCGCTGGCCGCCGACGACCCGGTGGCCGAGGCCGTGCGCCTGGCCCGGGAGGACGTGGCCCGCAACCGCCGGCTGGGCGCGCACGGCGCCGCCCTCGTCCCGGTGGGGGCGCAGGTCCTCACCCACTGCAACGCTGGGGCGCTGGCCTGCGCCGGTTACGGCACCGCCCTCGGTGTCATTCGCTCGGCCGAGGTGAGCAGGGTGTGGGTGGGCGAGACCCGGCCGGTGCTCCAGGGGGCCCGTCTCACCGCCTGGGAGCTGCAGCGGCTGGGCATCCCGACCACGCTGGTGGCCGACGTGGCGGCCGGCTCTCTGATGGGCGAGGGAAGGGTCGACTGCGTGGTGGTGGGGGCCGACCGCGTGGCCGCCAACGGCGACGTGGCCAACAAGGTGGGCACCTACCCGCTGGCCGTCCTGGCCCGCCACCACGGCGTCCCGTTCTACGTGGCCGCGCCCACCTCCACCGTCGACCTGGACTGCCCCACCGGCGCCGACATCCCGATCGAGCGGCGCCCGGCTGAGGAGGTGGCCGAGCTGGCCGGCCTCCGGCTGGCGCCGGAGGGCCTGAGCGTGGAGAACCCGGCCTTCGACGTCACCCCGGCCGAGCTGGTGACGGCGGTGATCACGGAGGAGGGCGTGGCGTCTGCCCCCTACCAGGAGGCGCTCACTCGGCTGGTGCGGTCAACGTCGGGATGGTGAGCCGCCCGAGGAAGAGCTGCACCAGCGGCCCGATGCCGAGGGCGAAGACCACGGTCCCGACACCGACGGTCCCCCCCAGGGCCCATCCGGCCACCAAGGCGCTGAGCTCGATGACCGTGCGCACGAGTCGCAGCGAGTGGCCACGGGAGGCGAGGGCGGTCATCAGGCCGTCGCGGGGGCCGGGGCCGAGACCGGCCCCGATGTAGAGGCCAGAGCCCAGCCCGAACAGCACCACGCCACTCACCATGGCCGTCCATCGGGCGGCCGCCGCCGTCGGCTCGGGGACCACGGCCAACAGGGCGTCGACCACCAGACCGATCACGACGACGTTGCACACGGTGCCCACGCCGAGGCGTTGGCGCAACGGGAGCCAGGAGAGGAGCACCAGGAACCCCACGAGGATGCCCACCGTGCCGATGGGCACCCCCGTCCGCTCGGAGAGACCCTGGTGGAGCACCTCCCACGGCCCGAGACCGAGGTCGGCCAGGACCATGAGGGCCAGACCGGCGCCGCAGGACACCAGGCCGGGGAGGAGCCGCGGCAGTCGTCGCCGCAGCTCGGGGCGGGTGGCGGTGGCCAGCACGCGTCCGAGGGTAGCGGCGGGCCTGCTTGCACCCGGCGGTGGCAGGGATGTCACAGGACGGCAGCACCATGGGCCCGTGCTGCTCCCGGTCGCCTGTCCTGTCTGCGGCGCCATCGGGCCCGCCCCCTGCCCGTCCTGTCGGGCCGAGCTGCGGCCGCCACCGGCGCTGCCCCCGCCCGGTGGTGTCACGTCGTGCGCCGCGCTGCTCGCCTACGAAGGCGTGGGCCGCGAGCTCGTCGCCCGCCTTAAGTACCGCAATGCCCGCTGCCTGGTGCCCTGGTTGGCGGCGGGGATGGCGGCCCTGGCCCGCCGGGCGGGGGGCGACGTGGTGACCTGGGTGCCCACCACGGC
>JALYHF010000092.1 GCA_030776745.1 Actinomycetota bacterium
CCGGGTGGAGAACCTCGGCCCCTGGACGACCACGACGGTGCCCGACGGGTGGGCCGTGACTTCGCAGTCGGCGGCGGTCAGCAGGTGCCCGGCGTCCACGGCCCGAGCGGCCACCGGCACCGGGCGAAGGCCGCCCAGCCGGGCGGCCCGGGCCGACGCCTCGCCCACCAGGCGGCTCATCACGAGCCCGGTGAGGAGGGCCAACCCCACGGCCAGGGCCCAGAACGACACGGGATGACGGCGCAGGCGCACGGCGCGCTCCCTCCACGACGGCGGAGACCGGAGGGGGAAGCGGCGGCCGGAGCGAGATTAGGCGCCCAGCGGCCCGTTGGAAAGGGCCGAGGAGCACGAGCACGAGGGCTCGTCGCCGATCCGGGGGATGGCGTCGAACGTTCCACCCCTCAGGCTGGGTAGGTCGCCACCTCGGTCGCCTTCACCGACACCCACACGTCGTCGCCGCTCTGCAGGTCCAGCTCGCTCACGGCAACAGGGGTGACCTCGGCCACCATGGGGATTGCGCCCTCGACCCGCACCCGCACCCGGTCCCCTTCGGGGTCGATGCCGGCGACCACGCCGGGCCACACGTTGCGGGGGGTTCCCTCGGGCTCTTGGCGGTGGAGAGCCACCGAGTGGGGGTGGACCACCGCGAACACCGCACCCTTGCCCGCACCGGCTGCCACCAGCGAGCGCCCTCCGGTCAGCTCCACCGAGTCTCCCTTGCCCTCCCCCCGCAAGAGGTTCACGCCCACCAGCTCGGCGACCCAAGGTGATCGTGGCCTGGCCGTCACCTCGGCTGGTGACCCCACCTGCACCATCCGGCCTTCCTCCAGCACTACGAGTCGATCGGCCAGCGCCATGGCCTCGAGCGGGTCGTGGGTGATGAGCAGCCGTGCCCCGCCGTAAGAAGAGAGCTGGCGCCGCAGATCGCGCCGCGCGTCCCCTCGCGCCGTCACGTCAAGGGCCGACAGCGGCTCGTCCAACAGGAGCAGGGCGGGCTCGGTGGCCAGCGCCCGAGCCAGGGCGACTCGCTGGCCCTGCCCGCCGGAGAGCTCGGAGGGGCGAGCGCCGGCCCGAGTGGCCAGACCGACCTGCGCCAGCCACGACTCGGCACGCCGACGGGCGTCCTTGCGTTTCAGACCGCGGCAGCGAAGGCCGAAGGCCACGTTGTCCAGCGCAGTCAGGTACGGAAAGAGGCGGTAGTCCTGGAACACCACCCCGACCGGCCGCCGCTCGGGGGGGACGCGAACGCCCGCCGCGGGATCCTCCAGCACCTCACCCCCGAGGACGACCCGCCCCCCGGACAGGGGGACCAACCCGGCCAGGGCGCGCAGGAGCGTCGTCTTGCCGGCTCCGTTGGGCCCCAGCAGGGCCACCATCTCGCCACTGGCCACGTCCAGCTCGACGTCGAGCTCGAAGCTCCCGAGGGCAACCCGGATGGCGGCCTCGAGCCTCACTGCACGCCCAGCCAACGGTCGCGCAGTCCCACCAGGACGGCCAGGGACACCCCCAGCAGGACCAGGCTGAGCACGATGGCTGCTTCAGGGCGGCTCTGGAGCGCCTCGAAGACGGCCAAGGGCACCGTCTGCGTCTTCCCCGGGAGGTTGCCGGCGAAGGTGATGGTGGCGCCGAACTCGCCGAGGGCTCGGGCCCAGCAGAGGACGGCTCCGGCCACCAGCGCCGGGCGCACCAGCGGGAGCGTCACGCGCCGGAAGACGGTCCAGCGCCCGGCGCCGAGCGTGCGGGCCGCCTCCTCCAGGCGCTGGTCCATCGACCGCAGCCCGGCCTCGACGGTGACGACGAAGAAGGGCATGGCCACGAAGGCCTCGGCCAGCACCGCCCCCGCCAGAGTGAAGGGCAGGCGCACGCCGAAGCCACGATCGAGCCACTGGCCCACCAGACCGCGCCGACCGAAGGCGAGGAGGAGGGCCACGCCGCCCACGACCGGGGGCACCACCATCGGCAGGGTCGTCAGGGCCCGGACCAGGGCCCGCCCTCGGTACACGACGCGGGCCTGGACCCAGGCCAGAGGCATCCCGAGAAGGCAGGACACGGCGGTGGCGGCCAGCGTCGTCACCAGCGACAGCCGCAGCGTGGTCAGGACCCGGGGGTCGGTCAGCTCCCCCCAGGCGTCGGACCAGGGCGCCCGCCACAGGAGCCCGGCCAGGGGAAGAGCGAACATCGAGGCAGCCAGCACGGCCAAGGCCACGGCCGGGAGAGGAGGCTTCTCTCCGCCCGGCGGGGTCGGCCGGCGGGCGGTCGCGGTCGCCCTCATGGCTCGAGGAAGCCGAAGCGGCTCATCACCTCCTGTCCGGGGCGGGACAGCACGAACTCGACGAAGGCCCGCGCCGCGTCGCCGTGGGGCGCCTCGCGGAGAGCGGCGATGGGATAGCGCGCCACGACGTTTTGCTCCTCCGGGATCTCCACGCCGCCGACCTTACCGGCGGCTGCCTTGACGTCGGTCACGTAGACGATCCCGGCGTCCGCCTCGCCCAGGGCAATCCTGTTGACCACCGCCTTTACGCTCTCTTCCCGGCTGGCCTCCGGCGGTTGCAGACCGGCCTTGGCGAACGCCTCGGCGCCGTAGCGCCCCACCGGCACGTCGGGTGCGACACCAGCGATGGTGAGGCCGGGCTTCGTCAGATCGGCCAGGCCGGTGATGCGCTTCGGATTTCCGGCGGCGACGGCGATCTGAAGGTGGTTACGGGCGAAGGTGCGAGGAGCGCCCTCCACCTCACCGGTGTCCACCGCCTTCTTCATGTTGGGCTCGTCGGCCGAGGCGAACACGTCTGCCGGCGCTCCCTGCTGGATCTGGGTGACGAGCGTGGGCGCGGCGGCGAAGTTGAACGCCACCTCGACGCCAGGATGGTTGCCCTCGAACTCGGTGCCGAGCGCCCTGAACGCCTCCGTCAGTGAGGCGGCGGCGAAGACCGTCACCGAACCAGAGATGGGGTGGGCGCCCGTGGCGGCGCTCGCGCCCGAGGGGCCTTGACCATCGTCGTCCTGACCACAGGCGGAGGAGAGCAAGGAAACGGCGGCAAGGGCGACAAAGGATCTGGCCAACAGCCGTCGCCTGCGAATGGGATCTCTGTGGCCCGGCCTCCCTCTTTGCCATAGCGAGACGAGCTGGCGCTGCGGGCAGCCCATGACGAGACCTCCGTGCTGTGCTCTTCCCCCCGAGTACCTCACACAGGCGGGTCGGTCGGGCTTTCTAGCACGGGATAGGCACCGAATACTCGGTCAGTGCCGCCGCACTGTAGGTCCGGCGCCACTACCGGGGGGTGCGGTCCCGCCGCGTTTGGCGCCGCTATCCCCTCGCAAATGCGACACCAACGCTCTGGACGAAACAGCAGGCGAAGGCCGGAGCCCGGAGGACCCGCCCTCAAAGGGACTGCAGCACGGGAGCGGGCTTGAGAGCGGCGGCACGACGAGCAGTGCTCCAGCCGGCGAGGGTGCCCGCCGCTGACACCGTGACCACGGCTGCCACGGCCGCCCCCGGACCGACTCGGGCCGGCAGCGGCTGGTCCCTCGCTCCCTCGGTGGCATGGCCGCCAGGGAGCTCGTGCTGGCCGGGAGCCAAGCTCGGCTCGGGAACGGGCAAGCGGGAGAGGAGGGTGGCCGCGCCGAGGCCCAGCGAAAGGCCCACCAGCCCGCCGAGGATGCTGAGCAGCAGCGCCTCGCGGAGGAAGACGCGGGCTACGTCGCGCCCACGCCAACCGACCGCCTTCATCACCCCGATCTCCCGACGACGCTCGGCCACGAGGCCCTGGAGGGCGAACCACCCCAGCAACAGGCCTCCGGCCAGCGCGACTGCCCCGGCCACCCGTGCGAACCTGGACGAGACCCGCCCGATGCCCCCCATCACCTGGACCAGGCTGTCCTCGGTCATGGCGCTGACCCGTCCGAGACGCTTGGTGACCCGCTCGACCACGGCATCGACGTCGCTGGCGCTGCCCACCCGAAGGTAGATCTGGTTGATGTCGCCCCCACCGAGGCCGGCAAGGGCCTGGGCCTCGGGCAACGGGACGTACAAGTTGGCCGCTGCGGCCTGGCTGGTCTGGGTCAGCTCCACGATGCCGACGGTCTGGAAGCTCCGGTCGCCGACGCGCACGCTGGAGCCAACCTCGAGGTCGTAGAAGCGCGCGTAGTGGAGATCCAGGACAGCCACCTGGCGCTCCCCGAGCCGGAAGGTCCGGCCGGACACCAGCTCTCCGGCCAGGGCCCGGCCCGGCCCGACCGCCGTGGCCGCCGGGTCCACCCCGACGATCGTGGTGGTGTCCCTCGAACCGAAGTCCCACAGCTGCAGGGCGCTCGCCGTCTCGGCCACTCCCTCGATCTCGGCCACGCCGTCAGCCTCTCGCGTGGTCATACCGGCCAGCCCGAAGGGCATGCGCACGCCTCGGCCCCGCTGCGCCCCTGGGGAGGACTCCTCGGCACCCGAGGGTCGGGTGACCACCATGTCGGCGGCAACAGCAGCAAGTGGGGCCCGCGCCGCCTGTTGGAACCCGGTGGCGAGCGCGGTGAGGGCCACGAAGAGCATGGTGCCCAAGGCGACACCGGCCATCACGCCGGCGGCCCGTCGGGGCCGCCGGCGCAGCTGCGACGTGATGTACGCGCCTATGGCGCTGCTCCCACCCGCTGGCTCAGAGCCAAACGGAGCTCCTCGAGCGTCCAGTCACCCTCGGCTATTGGCAACGGGCCTCGGCCCTTGGGGAAGCCGACGAAGCTCACGGGGCGCCCGTTGACGGTGGCCGTCGAGGACCCGTCCACGAAGATGGCGACGGGCACGTGTCCGGTGAGGCCTTTGTCGTCGGCGAAGTCCTCCCCTTCCTTCGACTCGAAGTCGAGATGGCGCACCTTCACCCGGGAGCCGAACTCAGCGAGGGTCCGGTCCACGTCGCCCATCACGGTCCGGACGGGCGGGTGGTCGAGGGCGAGGACGACGACCTCTAGATCCTTCTCGCTGGTGTTTCCGGCACCGGCGCCGCCGCCGTCGTCCTTGTCGGAGCAGGCCGACAGGGCCAGAGCCAGGGCCAGGGGGACGACGGAGCGCCACACCCGCCTGGCACTCACGCCACCACCCGACCGTCGGCCATCCGTAGGCGCCGGTCGGCGGAAGCGGCCACCTTCTCGTCGTGGGTGATGATGACGACGGCGATGCCGTTGTCC
>JALYHF010000093.1 GCA_030776745.1 Actinomycetota bacterium
GGGTGGGCCTGCTGGCCCGTGGGGCCGACGGCCTGGAAGGGGCCCGCCGCGACGTGGAGTCGGCCGGGGGCCGGGCCCTGGCCGTGCCGACCGACGTGGCCGACGCCGAGGCCGTCGAGCGGGCCGCCACCGCCGTGGAAGCCGAGCTCGGTCCCATCGACGTGTGGGTCAACAACGCCATGACGTCGGTCTTCTCCCCGGTCAGCGGGCTCGAGGCGGCCGAGGTACGCCGCGTCACCGAGGTGACCTATCTCGGGAGCGTGCACGGCACGCTGGCCGCGCTGCGGCGCATGCTGCCCCGCGACCGGGGGACCATCGTGCAGGTCGGCTCGGCGCTGGCCTACCGTGGCATCCCCCTGCAGGCGGCGTATTGCGGCGCCAAGTTCGCCATCCGTGGCTTCGTCGACTCCCTGCGCTGCGAGCTGCGCCACGACGGCAGCCGCGTGCGGATCACCACCGTGCACCTGCCGGCGCTCAACACCCCCCAGTTCGGATGGGTGAAGACCCGCCTGCCGGGCCATCCCCAACCCGTGCCGCCCATCTACCAGCCCGAGGTGGCGGCGAAGGCCATCGTGTGGGCCGCCGAGCACCCTGGGCGGGAGCGGCTGGTGGGCGGCTCGACGCTGGCCACCGTGTGGGCCAACAAGCTCGCCCCGGGGCTGGTCGACCGGTACCTGGCTCGGACCGCCTTCGAGGCTCAGCAGACCGACGACCCCGTCGACGTCGATCGACCCGTCAACCTGTGGGAGCCGGTGGAGGGTGACCACGGAGCGCACGGCCTCTTCGACGCCATGGCCAAGCACCACAGCGTGCAGCTCCAGGCCACCATCCAGCGCAGACTTCTGTCCGCCCTGGCCGCCGGTGCCGCCGGCGTCGGGACCGTGGTGGCCCGAAGGCGGCGCTGAGCGGCACCGGCTCGACCGCCGAGACGCCCAGCGCCGAGGCCCCGGCGCGGCGTCGACGCCGCCCGTCAACCGGAGGGCGCCTCGCCCTCCATGGGGTCCACCTCGTCGGCCGGCTCCCAGCCCTCGGGGTCCTGGCGGAGCTCCGCCGGCATGGGGTCGGGGACGCCTTCCGGGTCCGGGCCCTCGGGGTCCAGTCGTCCGCCGGGAAGCGGGCCCGGCTCAGCTCCGGCCATCGCGCTCGTCCACCAGCCGGTCCACCTCTTCCAGCTTGGCCCTGACCTCGGGTGGCACGTCCTCGGGATCCTCGGGCACCTCGCCGGGGCGGCCGAAGGGGCTGGCGTACTGGCCCGACGGCGCGGCGGCGTCCTCACCGATGGTGACCTCACCGTCGTAGCCCGGTTCCCCCGGCGCGCTGGCCCCCGGCGCCCCGGCCGCCGCCGCGTGCTCGTGGGGTTCGCGCCGGTTGCCCATGGTGGCCCCACCTACCCCGCCCGGCACGAGACGAACCGCCGGCACGGCGACGGGGTGGTCAGCTCTCCCGGACCGGGCCGCTCCAACAGAGGACGAGGAGGGTGGCGTCATCTTGGAGACGCCCGCTCTGATGGTCCAACACGGCGTGGCAGAGCCGCCGCATCATCTCCGGTGGGATCTCACCCGAGGCCGACGCCCGTACGAGCAGGTCGCCCAGCCGGTCCCTGCCGAACAGCTCGCCGTCCGGGGAGCGGGCCTCGGTCACGCCGTCGGTGAAGAACAGCACGCAGTCCCCCGGCTCGAGGGACACCTCGGCCACCTCGGTGGGCACGTCGGCCAGGCCCATCGGCAGGCACGTCTCCGACTCCAGGTCCATCACGTGGCTGCCGCCCCTGAGCAGCATGGGACGGGGGTGGCCGGCGTTGAGCCAGTGCAGCCTTCCGGTGCTCACCGTCAGGCTGGCCAGTTGCCCGGTGACGAAGCGCTCGTCGCCGAACTGGCTGGAGATCACCTCGTCCATGGCCCGGAAGGTGTCGAGCAGCCCGAGCCCTTGGCGGCGGCTGTGGCGGTAGCTGACCACGCCCAAGCTGGCCATCCGGCTGGCTTCGAGGCCATGGCCCATGGCGTCGAGGATGGCGAAGTGGGCGCTGTCCCCGTTGACGGCGTAGTCGAACGAGTCCCCGGCGATCTCGTAGGCGGGCTCGAGGAGGCCGGAGATGGCCACGTGGTCGTCGACGTAGGTCAGCTGGGGGAGCAGGGCCCAGCGCAGCTCCGCGGCCAGGTCCATCTCCCGCAGCCGGCGGGCCTGCAGCAGCCCGTCGCCGTAGGTGCTCTTGGTCACCACCAGCTCGGCCACGATGGCGGCAAGATGGCGCGCCCGCTGCCGGGTCAGCTCGTCGACGGTGGGAACGGTGACGGCGAGCAACCCCACGCGGTCGGCGCCGTCCATCAGAGGGACCCAGAGCCGCCTGGCGTCCCCGTTGCCGGCAGGGCGCACGTCGACCATCTCGCTGGCAGCGTCGCCGCCGGTGGCATCAGCCGAGCCCTCGATCACTTGGTCGGTGCGGAACGCCCGCCCAGCGAGCGTGGTGTTGATCTCGAGGGCGGGCCGGTCGGGGAGGTCCTGGCCGGGGAGGGGTATCAGCAGCCGCTGGTCGAGGTCGACCACGTAGACGCAGACGTCGGTCATGTCCAGGCCGGCCAGCTCCTCGGCCACCACGCTGGCCAGCCGGTCGGGATGGAGCCGCTGGCAGGAGGCGAGGAGCGACCCCATCACCCTCTCCCCTAGGGAAGGCACGTCCAGACCAGGCGCGACCGAACCGATGCTGGCGTCCGGGCGGCGGGTGTCGGTCATGGGCTCCAGGCCCGTCCCGGCCATGCGCCGGTAAGACACGCCCACATGAGAATACCGAGGCCGGGAAGGTAAATGGGAGGGGTTTGGTCCGCTTCTGCGTGGGCTCCTGATCGTCGCAGTGGCGGGCGGCCTACGTCAGCGCGGCGGCACCAGGGTCGAGCACTGTTCCAAGGCCCGACAGTTACAGGCCAGGCTCTCCTCGAGGAGGCGGCGGGTGGCCTCGGCCTTGTCGATGAGGGCCTTGATCTCGACCAGCTTGCGCTGGGCCAGGGGCCGCCACCGCCCTGGCTCGCACTCGCCGTCCACCAGCAGCTCGGCGATCTCGGCGATGGTGAAGCCGGCCGCTCGGGCGCAGGCGATGACGCGCAGACGGTCCAGCACGGAGGCGTCGTAGTGACGCCGCCCGGACACTCGAGCAGCCGGGGCCACGAGGCCGACGTCTTCGTAGTACCGGAGGGCGGAGGGATTGAGGCCCGCTCGCTCGGCAACCTCGCCTATGGAAAGCACCTTGACTTCAAGTGTACTTGAAGTGCGATGGTGGCGGCATGACAGAGATCTCGTGCTGTTCGCTCGGCCCGGCGGAGCTGGCCCAGCGGGCAGATGCCTGGCGGTCGTTGGCCGCCAACCTGATCGACGCTCGGTCGACCGCCACCGGTGCGGTGCTGCGGTACCGGCTGGAGCCGGGCACGGCCGAGCGGCTGCTCGCTCTCGTGGATGCTGAGCGCCGGTGCTGTCCATCGTTGTCGTTCTCCGTGCAGATGGCCGTCCGCATCGACGCTCCAGAAGAGGCGCGCTCCTGGGTCACCGAGACGTTCGTGCAGCCCCAGGGGCACCCACCGGAGCTCAGCCGGGATGGGATCGAGGAGGCGGTCCGAGAGCACTATGCGGCCGCCGCCCGTGGGGTTTCGGAGGATGCCGATCCGCGGCCGGCGGCGTGCTGTTCGCAGGAGGGCATCGGGGCCGGCTCGTACCAGGGCGGTGAGCTCGACGAGCTGCCCGCGCCGGCGGTGGCGGCCAGCATCGGCTGTGCCAACCCGGTGGCCGTCGCCCGATTGGCCCCCGGGGAGACGGTGCTGGACCTCGGATCCGGTGGAGGCATCGACGTGCTGCTCTCCGCCCGGCGCGTCGGTCCGACCGGCAAGGCCTACGGGCTGGACATGACCGAGGAGATGCTCGAGCTGGCCCGAGCCAACCAGGCCCGGGCCGGGCTCGACAACGTCGAGTTCCTCCGCGGCCGGATCGAGGCCGTCCCCCTGCCCGACGCCAGCGTGGACGTGGTGGTCTCCAACTGCGTGGTGGCCTTGTCGACCGACAAGGCCGCCGTCTTCTCCGAGGCCTACCGGGTGCTTCGGCCCGGAGGGCGTTTGGCCCTCGCCGACGTCGTCGCCGAGGTGGCGGCGCCACCCGACCCGGGTGACGGTGCCGCCGAGTGGGTGGCATGCTCCGCCGGAGCCCTCGGCCGGGAGCGGTACCGGGCGGGCCTCGAGTCGGCCGGCTTCCTGGACGTCTCCATCGCCGACAGTCACCGTGTGGGCGACAGCTTCACCTCGGTGATCGTCTCGGCCGTGAAGCCTGCGCCGTAGCGCGGTGGCACACTCGGGCTGGCCGCGCCGTCGGTCGGTCCGAGGTGGCGAAGGTGCCGGAAGGCGACCCCCTGGCCGAGGAAGCACACCGGTCGCGGACGTCGCTCGCTGGCTCCAACGTCATTCCGCAGCAGGTTCCTATGCACCACGGAGCCAGTCGGCTGCTGGACGCTGTGTTGCCAAGAGCTTGGTCGCCGGCGCGCCCCCAGGGCACGGTCACGAGACGAGGCCGTGGCCGTTGAGGGTGCCACCGCCCCCCGAAGCCGGCTCGGTGATCCGGCGTGGCGGGTCCCTCAACGCGCTCGCAACGAGAGAAGCCCCTGCCTGGCCGCCCGCTCCAGCGACCTGGCTGCGATAGCTCGTGACCTATGTCGACTCTGGCTTCCAGGGCGTGGCCAGCTGGAAGTAGTTGCCGTCGGGGTCGGCGAAGGTGCACATCATCATCCCGCCGCCCCCAGGCTCGTACGGCTCGGCGACGACCTCGGCACCGACAGCTTTGATGCGCTCGAATTCGCCGTTCACGTCGGGCGTCGAGAAGTTGAGCATGACGCGGCCCGGCTCCTGGCTCTTGCCGCGTACCTCGCTGTGGGGGCCAATGGCCAGGCTGCCATCGCCCGCCTGGAAACCGAACCAGCCATTGGCTTCGTCGCTCCAGTCGGGATTTGGGGCGCCCAGAACCTGGGTGTAGAAGTCGGCCAGCTTCTTGGAGTCCTCCGAACCCAGCATGATGTTGTTCAAGTTCAACGCCATCGCTCCTCCTTGCGCTTGTTGGCTTCGCCGGTGCTCTACGCCGGAAGTCCCAAGGACTGGGGAAGGCTCAG
Organism: Actinomycetota bacterium; assembly: GCA_030776745.1. Lineage (GTDB taxonomy): Bacteria > Actinomycetota > Acidimicrobiia > Acidimicrobiales > JALYHF01. The sequence continues at coordinate 5,135 of JALYHF010000093.1, forward strand.
GCTAGGCGTGACGGACCCGTTGCCGCGACGCCTACCTACGCGAACGAGCGCTTAGCGGGCTCCGCTCGGGCTTCGGCTGGCTGCGCCGGCTGACAAGGCACGCCCTGTCGGGTCTTGACATCGCCGGTGTGCGTCAGCGGGCCTGATCGAGCTCTACACCGAGAGATCGCCATCTTGAACCGGGTTATCGGGCCATCCCGGCGGGCGTGGACCTTCCACCCTGCGCCACGTCTTCGCCACCTGGGCGCCGTCACCAGCCCGGGGCCGGTATCGACGACGTGCCCGGGCTCCTCGGGGCACTCGACCGTGCGGCCACCCAGGGACCTGTACATCTCAGCCGACGGCGACCTCTACGACCGCTTCTACCGGCCACGGAGTAGGAGAGGAGATGGGGCGGCTGCCGGGGCCAGAGCAACACTTCACCACCAGTCGGGGACGACCCCGGGTAGCCCGGGCGCTACCCTTGTGGGTGGGCGGTTTTCCCCAATGGTTTCCCCCACGAAGCCCTGGCATGACAGTCTTCCCCCCAGTAGCAGGCCAGGGGACGTAGCTCAGCTGGCTAGAGCACCTGCTTTGCAAGC
>JALYHF010000094.1 GCA_030776745.1 Actinomycetota bacterium
GTGCGGCCCATGTCCGACGCCCACCACGACTATCGGGGCTACGCCGGACAGGTGGCCGGCGGGGTGATGAAGCCGGGTGACGAGGTGATGGTGCTCCCCTCCGGCCTCATCTCCCGGATCGCCGCCATCGACGGCCACGGCCACGCCCTGGAGGAGGCCTTCACCGGGATGTCGGTCACCCTGCGCCTGGCCGACGACGTCGACGTGTCCCGGGGCGACATGCTCTGTCGGCCCGGGAACCACCCCACCGTGGGCCAGGACCTGGAGGCCATGGTGTGCTGGCTCACCGACCGTCCGCTCGACCCTGGGGCCAAGTACGCCGTCAAGCACACCACCCGGTGGTGCCGGGGGGTGGTCCGCGACCTGCGCTACCGCCTGGACATCAACAGCCTCCACCGCGACGAGCACGCCGTCGGGCTGGAGAAGAACGAGATCGGGCGGGTCTCGATCCGGGCCACCGCCCCGCTGATGTACGACAGCTACCGTCGCAACCGCACCACGGGCAGCTTCATCCTGGTCGACGAGGCCACCAACGCCACGGCGGGCGCCGGGATGATCATCGGCTCCTCCGACTGAGCTGAGAGCTACGGGCCTCGCCTCAGCGAGGAGAGGCGCCGACGCGAGGAGGGGCTAGCGACGGCCCAGCTTGGTCTCCACGATCCAGCCTCCGGCTTCTTGGTGAGAGGTGGGGGAGAACAGGTCGTTGGCCACGAAGCGCCGCCTGATGGCCTCGATCGTCCCGGGATCGGGGGTGTAGTGGAGGTTGAAGTAGTGCTCCTCGTAGACCAGCTGCTTGGGCACGCCCAGGTCGGACAACACCACGAACATCTCCCTGTTCATGGCTCCGTTGCCGACGAGGTAGAAGTGCTTGCCGCCGAGGGTCTCGAGCAGCGGTGGCACCGACTCGGTGAGGCGGCCCCGCAGCCCCGTCCAGCCCTCCGGTGGTCGGGACAGCGAGATCTGGTAGCGGAACGTGTCCGACCTGCCAACCAGGTCCTCCAACTCGTCGACCAGACAGATGTCCTCTCGCAGGCGCAGGCCCCAATAGAGCCGGATGGGCCGCTCGAAGCCTTGGTCCAGCAGCGTGGAGACCAGGGAGATGAAAGGGCTGATGCCCACCCCGGTGGCCAGGAGGACGAGCTCGGTGTCCGCCTCCTTGGGGATCATCGAGCGCCCGGTGGGGCCCCGGAAGTTGATCACGTCTCCCACCCGCAGCGAACCCAGGTAACCGGAGAGTGGCCCCTCGGGCACGACGCGGACGAGGAGCTCGAAGGTCCGCTCCTCGTTCGGGGGGGACAGGATGCAGTACGGGCTCCTGCGGTACCCCAGCCCGCCCACCTTGGCCTCGATGCCCACGAAGCGCCCGGGGAGGAAGGTGAACTCCTCCTCGTCGACCACCCGGAACGAGATCCTCACCGTGCCCGTCTCGGTGACCCGTTCGGTCTTGGTGACCTCGGCCCGACGGCTGTAGTGGGCGCTGGCCTTCCAGTTCTGCTCCAGCTCCTGGGTGATGCGCGGCCCCATGCCAGGAGCACGAGCCTGGTATCGGCCTCGGAGGCCCTCTGGTGTCCCTTCGGGCAAGGGGCGCTCCTGGTTGTCGGGGGAGGAGCCGTGTTCGTCGCCTGTTGGCCCTCCAACGGTACCTCGCCCGGCCTCGGTTGCGAACTGCCCTCCCCGGGGCGGAAGGACCCGCGCTGCTCACACCCGCGCCATGTTGGCGAAGCGGGTGTAGTGGTCGAGGAAGGCCAGCTGGGTGACACCGGTGGGCCCGTTGCGGTGCTTGGAGATGATCACGTCGGCCACGCCCCGGTCCGGTGAGTCGCTGTGGTAGACCTCGTCCCGATAGAGGAAGATCACCACGTCGGCGTCCTGCTCGAGGCTGCCGCTCTCTCGGAGGTCGGCCAGCACGGGCCGCTTGTCCGCTCGCATCTCCAGGTTGCGGGACAGCTGGGACAGGGCCACCACCGGCACCTGGAGCTCGCGGGCCAGGATCTTGAGCCCGCGGCTGATCTCCGACACCTCGACCTGACGGTTCTCGGCCCGGGCTCGCCCGGTCATGAGCTGGAGGTAGTCGACCACCACCAGGCCCAGCCCCGAGCGGCTCTTGAGGCGGCGGGCCTTGGCCCGGATGTCCATGATGGTGAGGTTGGGGTTGTCGTCGATGTACATGGGCGCCTCGCCCAACCGGCCGATGGCGTGGCTGATCTTCGGCCAGTCCGAGTCCTGCAACCTGCCGTTGCGCAGCCGGGTGGCATCGACGCGAGCCTCCGCCGACAGCAAGCGCTGGGTGAGCTCCTGGTGGCTCATCTCCAGCGAGAACACCAGCACGGGCACGCCGGCGTCGATGGCGGCGTGGGCGGCGAGGCCGAGGGCGAAGCTGGTCTTGCCCATCGCCGGCCTGGCGCCCACGATGACCAGGTTGGACGGCTGCAGGCCGGCCAGCTGTTCGTCCAGGTCGGTGTAGCCGGTGGGCACGCCGGTGATGGCCTCGCCCCGCTCGAAGAGGGCCTCCAGGCGGTCCAGGCTCCGCTCGAGGAGGTCCCGGAGTGGCGCCATCGTGTCGGTGACCCGCCGCTGGGCCACCTCGAAGACCATGGACTCCGCCCTGTCCACGGCGGCGCCCACGTCTTCGGGGACCTCGTAGCCGAGCTCGGCGATCTCGCCGGCCACACCGATGAGGCGCCGCAGCAGCGCGTGCTCCTCGATGATGGCGGCGTATCGGTTGGCGTTGGAGGTGGCCGGGGTATTGGCCTGGAGCGACACCAGCGTGGCCATGCCGCCGATGCCCTCGAACACCCCGGCCCGGCGCAACTCGTCGGCCACGGTGACGGGGTCGGCCGGCTCGCCCCTGCCGTAGAGCGAGGTGATGGCCTCGAAGACGTGGCCGTGGGCCGGCTTGTAGAAATCCTCGGCGGCGCAGAGTTGGACCGCTTCCACGATGGCGTCCCTCGACAGCAGCATGGCGCCGAGCAAGGACTCCTCGGCCTCGAGGTTGTGGGGCGGAACGCGACCGGGCCCCGGTGGGCCGGACTGGCGGCGGCGGACGTCCTCTATCGACTGGACCATGGTCACCTCAGCGAAGCCGTCCGCGGCTGGGGACCGCTAGGGGTGCTTCCTGGGGAATTCGCCCGCAGAACGCTCGTCGTCCACATCCAAACATGCGTTCGGATTGTAGCCGGACGGTGCGACGGGTTAGCGGCCGCTCACGACCTCGACGTTGAGGCGGAACTCCACGTCGCCATGCAGCTTCACGGGGACCTCGTGGGAACCGAGGGTCTTGAGCGGCTCGTCGAGACGCAGCTTGCGCCGGTCAAGGGCGACGCCCGTCTGCGCGGCCACGGCCTCGGCCACGTCGGCCGGGGTGACAGAGCCGAACAACCGGCCCTCGGAGCCCGCCTTCGCCGGGATGCGGATGACGAGGGGAACGAGGGCCCGGGCCACCGCTTCGGCTCCCTCCCGGTCCTTGGCGTCCTTCACGTCCCGGGAACGACGCATGGCGTCGGCCTGGCGCTGCACACCAGGTGTGGCCTTCATGGCGCGGCCCTTGGGGATGAGGAAGTTGCGGGCGAAGCCATCGGACACGTCGAGGATGTCACCCTTCTTCCCCACCCCGTCCACGTCGGCCCGCAGGACGACCTGCATGTCGCTAGGCCTCCTCGCCGGGGACCTGGACGTCGACCAGCTCGGCGCCCGCCTCCACCTCGCCGCCGACCGACAGCCCGTCCATGCCGGTGGGGGGCATAGGGGGCGCGGCCTGGTCCCGCCGCTCCCGACCGGGACCACCGCGCCCGCCTCCGCGCCCGCCGGACCGCTCGGTGACGGTGCGCTGGGCGTACGGGAGGAGGGCCAGCTCGCGGGCCGTCTTGATGGCCACGGCCACCTCCCGCTGGTGCTGCGAGCAGTTCCCCGATACGCGACGGGCCCGGATCTTCCCCCGGTCGGACATGAAGCGCCGGAGGAGGTTCACCTCCTTGTAGTCCACCCAGTCCAGGTGCTCGGTGCAGAAGATGCAGACCTTCTTCTTGGCGTTGCGGCGCCGGTCGTCCTTGGGCGCCCGCTTGGTGCCTCGGTCACGGTCGTTGTTGCGGCCCATGGCTAAAAGGGCTCCTCGTCGAAGCCGGCACCGGCGCGTGCCGGCTGGCTGGGCACGGCCCGCAGGGAGCCGCCGGCCGGGGGCCCGCCCTCTCCGGGGTTGCGCCGCTCGTTCTTGGTGACGGTGGCGGTGGCCCAGCGCAGGCTCGGGCCCACCTCGTCGGCCACCACCTCGATCTTGGAGCGCTTCTCGCCCTCCTGGTTCTCCCAGGAGCGCTGCTCGAGGCGACCGGTCACCACGACACGGGCGCCCCGCGTGAGGGACTCGCTGGCGTTCTCGGCCATCTCCCGCCAGCACACCACGTCGAAGAACGACGTGGCCTCCTGCCACTCGCCGGACTGGCGGTCCTGCCAGCGACGGTTCACGGCCAGCCCGAAGGTCGCCGTCGCCTGGCCGCTCGGTGTGAACCGCAGCTCGGGATCGCGAGTGATGTTCCCCACCAGGGTGACGCTGTTGCCGTTGCTCATCGTGTTCTCAGCTCTCTTTCGCTCATCGTCCACCGCCAGCCACCGATGCCCCCTCCGACACCGCCGTCGCCGTCCCCGGGCGGGAACGACGGGCCACTGCGTCGGGGAGGCGGATGATCTTGTGGCGGACCACCTCGTCCGCGAGGGCCAACATCCGGTGCAACTCGGCCATGACCGCCGGCTCGGCTGCCGCTTCGATCAGCACGTAGTACCCCTCCCACCGGTGGTGGAGCTCGTAGGCGAAGCGGCGCTTCCCCCAGCGATCCACCCGCCCGGGGCGGCCCCCTCCTGATGCGATGAGCTCGGTGGCACGGTCGACGACGGCCCGGATGGCCTCCTCCTCGAGGCCGGTGTCGAAGATGACCATGACTTCGTAGGGCCGCATGGGCGGCTCACCTCCCTGTGGACCCGGCGTCGAGGGACGCTGGGGCCCCGGTCGGTCCGGGGCAGGGCTCTGCGAACTCGTCATGCTACTCGACAGCGGCGATCGTCCATCGGCGCACAGTATGGCCAGGGCCTGTGACGGCCTGGCCCTCGTGAGCGGCGCCGGGTCAGCCGTAGCGGGTCACACGACGGAAGCGGGGCGTCAGCGGCTCCGGCACGACCCGCCCAGCTCGATCACGCTCCCCCGGCCCACGCCCAGGCGAAGCAGCCCCCCCTGGAGCACCTCGAGGGCGATGCGGTACGGCCGGGCGGCCACGTACAGCGGGCAGCCCTCCCGGTTGGGGCAGGGGGCCATGTCGGCCGACGAGATGAAGCGACCGGACTCGTCGAACCAGGCGACGGACAGCGCCACGGGCACGCTGCGCATGAAGAACGTCGAGTTGGTGTCGACGGCGAAGCGGAACACCATGGCGTCGTACCCGGCCAGATCCCGGCGCCCCATCAGCCCCCGGGCGTGCTGGGCGCTGGTCTCGGCCAGGAGGGCGCAGTACTCACCGGAACTGAGGCCGGAACCCGGCGGAGGCCTGATGCGAAAGGCCACCTCCCGGAAGCCCGGGACGCGCGAGCCGCCTTCCAGGCGAGGGTCGGGCGGACGGTTGGCTCCCTCGGCGACGAGGGCCAGGAGGGCTGCCGCCAGGACGGCGAGCACCACCCGCCCGAGCCATCGCCGTCCTCCGTCGGTGCCGGCCGCCCGCTCCACGACCTGCGTGAGGCCCTCGTCGGCCTCGACTTCGCCCGGGGCCACACCGTCGCTCGGAACGGTGGGCTGCACCGTCGGGGAGTCGGCCGGCCTCCACTGGGGCGGGGTCGGCGCCGCGG
>JALYHF010000095.1 GCA_030776745.1 Actinomycetota bacterium
GTGTTCGTGAAGACCACTCGGCGCAAGAGGGGCGACAGGACCTACGAGTACCTGTCGCTGGTGGAGACCGTGCGCGACGGGGAACGGATCGGCCACCGCACCCTGCTGCGGCTGGGCGAGGTGACCACCTTGCGGGAATCGGGCCAGCTGGAGCGGATCGTGGCCGCCTTGGAGTCGCACCTGCGCCGGGAGCGGGTCGATGTCGACGACCTGGTCGCCGACGATGCTCCAGCGGTGGGAGCGGTGGCGGCCATCGAGGCGGTGTGGGAGCGACTGGGGCTGGACGACTGGTTCGCCAAGTTGGGCGCCGAGCGGGGTGCCGAGGCGCTGGGGGACGCGGCGTTCGCCATGGTCGCCAACCGGCTGGTGGACCCGTGCTCCAAGCGCCGGCTCCCGGAGTGGGTGGAGCGCGACGTGGCCATGCCCGAGGGCTTCACCCCGCCCTCGCCCGACCAGTACTACCGGTCCCTCGACGCCATCGCCGACGCCAAGGAGGCGACGGAGTCCCAGCTGTACGCGGCGCTCACCGACCTCACCAACCTGGAACTGCGCCTGGTGTGTTACGACCTGACCTCCACCTACTTCGAGGGCTCTGTCCGCCCCTCCGCCCGCTTCGCCTCCCAGGCCTTCGGTTACTCCCGCGACCACCGCAGCGACCGTCCCCAGGTGGTCATCGGGCTGCTGTGCACGGGCGACGGCATCCCCATCGCCCACCACGTCTTCGCCGGCAACACCTCCGACGTATCGACCCTGCCGGGCGTGCTCGGGGACCTGCAGGAACGCTTCGGAGTGGGACGCATCTGCGTGGTGGCCGACCGAGGGCTGATCTCGGCGGCCAACGTCGAGATGGTCGAGGGATGCGGGTTCGACCACGTGCTGGCCACCCGCCTGCACCGAGACCCCACCTGCGCCGAGGCCCTGGAGGCATCGGCCCGCCCCGACGCCTCCTGGGTCCCCGTGGCGGCGGCCCGCTCGGCCGCCTGTGAGGTGACCCTGGGCGACGGCCGGCGGGCCGTCGTCGTCGGCAGCTTCGAGCGCTTCGAGCGCGACTTGCTGCGCACCGCCGAGCTGGTGGTGCGCACCGAGGCCAAGCTGCTGGCCCTCGAGCGGCGAGTGCGCGACGGCGAGCTCGTCGACGCCGCCAAGATCGGCCGAGCCGCCCAGCGCATCCTGGGGGCCTCGCCGGTGGCCCGCCTGTTCGACGTCGAGATCGAGCGGGGCCGGTTCCTCTACCACTACGACGAAGGCGCCTTCGCCTATGAGGAGCTCCTAGCCGGCCGCTACGTGCTGCTCACCAGCCTGCCCCGAACCGAGGCCTCCACCGCCCGGGTGGTGGAGTCCTACCGCCAGCTCGTCGAGATCGAGCGCCGGTTCCGGGTGCTCAAGGACTTCTTGCACCTGCGCCCGGTGCGCCACTGGACCGAACGGCGGGTGCGGGGCCATGTCGCGGTGTGCGTCTACGCCACCGTGGTCGAGGCGCTCATGGCCGCCGCTCTGCGCGACGCCGATGTCCGAGACCCCGACCTCGATGACCAGCACCTGAGTCCCGAGCGGGCCCTGCGTGAGCTCGGTCGGGTCCGAGCGGTGACCTTCGACGCCGCCGCCAAGACGGTGAGGGTCATCACCCGCCGCACCGCCCTCCAGGCCCGCGTCCTCGCCGCTTTCGGCGTGCACACCGGCGACTGGAACCGCGCCCACATCCGCTGACGCCCCCAACGGCGGAGATGTAGTGGAAACACCTCCTCACCGCGGCCCTGTGACCAGCACCTTTGCGATCACCCCGCCAAACTCCGGACTGAGCGATACCGGATGGAGTGCTTTGCAGAGGCCGACGCGCCATCCGGCCAATACGGGCCACTTCGCGGCTCGGCACTGACGGCATTGTGGATGCCCTTGTGCTCGGTCGGCAGTTCCGTCGTAGTTGTCGAGGCCAAGCGACGCACTACCCGCTAGGAGGCGCCAACGTTCGTTCTCGGCGCGTGGAAGCGCTCTGCGAGGTCAAGGACCGCCGTGGCGTCCGGGATGTCGCCTTCGGTGCTCACATGCCATCCCCACTCGCGGTAGTTGGGGACCCAGATGTTTGGGAGAGCCGGGTAGGGGTCTTCGAGAGGGATCTCGTCTGGCGCGGCGGGAAGCTTGATCCACAGTCGCACCGGCTTGTTCCACATCAAGTCCACTGCGACGACGTTGTAACCGCCCGCCCGTTGAAACGCAACGTAGCCCTTCCGAAACTTTGGTGCCCAGGGCAGGCCTCGCTCCTCGATCCCTTGCGCGAGGACGTCGAATATCCGTCGGGCAACCGTAAGCCGGTCAGGCGGGATATGCAGCTGCGTCGCATAAGCTTCCCAGCTCCAGTTATCGAGCGACGCGGAGGCGGTGGCGCCGCGAGTGTGGACGCCGGATCGAGGCCGAACCATGAAGTCCTCGGCGTTTGGGACCGGCAGGATCCTCGACACGGTGACAATGTGGCGACCGTCCGCTGTACGATACGGCTGAACACGCGTGAGGCTGATGTCGATCCCGTTTTCGTAGAGGAATAGCGCCAAGTTGGTGACCGTAGGACCGAATTCGCTTGCTAGGAGGACGATTCGCGGGGCACCGAGCGTCTCGTCAGAGATCGCTGGAGCCCATTCCTGGAGAGCGGTCAATGCTTCCTGTTGGCTGATGTCGCTGCTCTGCGGGGATGAGGCATAGGCCTCGCCGAGGGTGTCAAGGCTAAACCGGCTAACCATCGCGGCGTAGTTCAGGGCCTGCATGGTCACCGAGTCGGGCGCCCGGTCGCGCTTGAGCTCCGCCACAACCAGATGGCCCGCCTGATCCAATCCGAGGACGTCCAAGCGGTCGGCGGTGCTCTGACCCCCTGCAGCGACCCAGCGGTCAAACTCGAACGTTACGATCATGATCCCCGGGCCAAGTATCTCAGGGTTCTCTAGGACCCACTCCTGCAAGTGAGCGCGCTCTCGCAACCCCGCCTCGGCGAAGCTCACCGGCGACGCCGCGGTGGCATCGCTGGCGTCGACGGCAAAGACGAGTTCGTCAGGCATCCGGCCTCCAAGGCCTTCGATTGGCGAATCACACCTTCGCGCGCCGAGGCACGTCGCGAGGTGTGGCCGCACGCCGGCCGAGTCGGACAGTCGGACGCGCATACGTCGCTCGGTGCTCGTTGGCGCTGTGACGAGGTGTCCCCGAAGAACGGCCGTCCTCGAGCTCGGCACCGCCTCGCACCGCCGGGACCGGGGTGCCAGGGGGGAGGGCGCCGTAGGCCTTCCCCCCCAAGCTCGCTCGCCGCTCGCTCGGTCCCGACTTTGACGGGGCAGGTGGCGAAACACACGGCTGGGGCAGGACCTGGACGCGGTCCAGAGTCGTGCAGCACGCAGGGCGGCTGGCGAGGACGGTGCCGGGCCTGACCGCACCGTACTCACATGCTAGGCAGCACCTTCCTTCTCGTCGGGCGGCGTGCGCGATGCCACCCGTTCGGCCAGCTCCCGCAGCTTGATGTTCATTCTCTGTGATGCCCGTCGCAGGATGTCGAAGGCCTCGTCAGCGCTCACATGCTGCTGGGCCATGAGGATTCCCTTGGCTTGCCCGATCACGTCCCGGCCCTGAAGCGCCTTCTGCATCTGCTCATCGTGCTGCGCACCGGCCAGGGCGACGGCGGCGTGCGTGGCGAACACCGAGCCAACGGCGAGGGCTTCGTCGTCGAAGGCGGCCCGCTGCTTCGAATACAGGTTGAGTGCCCCCATGGTGTCGCCTTCGGCGAACAGGCGAAACGACAGCATCGAGGCGACCCCAGTCTCCTCAGCTGCTCGCTGAGAGAACTTGGGCCATCGATCCTCTTTCGCCAAGTCGTCGGTCTTGAACGTCTCGTGCTCCCGGATGGCATCGAGGCAAGGTCCCTGATCCGTCTCGTACTGGACGGCATCCACCCGACCCGGGACATCGTCGCTGGCCGCCGGGGTGCTGATTCTCCGGCCCTGCACGAGTGAGACGCCGGCGTGATCGCAGCCATCGATCGTCTCGACCGCCAGTGTCGTGACCTTCTTCAGAGTGGCCTCGACGTCGTCCTCGCCGAGGAGGGCACGGGCGACGTCGGCGAAGGTCGGCGCCAGTTCCAGGGAAGTCTGGTCCACAGTTCAGGATACGTCCGCCCTTAATCCCGTCAGGTCGGACCACACCCGGCCAGCTCGCCGGGCTCCGAGAGCGGTGAGCGCCCAGACCCGGACGGCGGTCTGCGGACCGACGAAGCCATCACCCTCGAGGTGCACGTGGTGCTGGACAACTCCTCCACTCACAAGACGCCGGCCATACAGCGGTGGCTGCTTCGCCACCCCCGCTTCACCCTGCACTTCACTCCGACCTACACCTCCTGGCTCAACCTCGTGGAGCGCTGGTTCGCCGAACTGACCACCAAGTGGATCAAGCGGGGAACCCACCGCTCCGTTCGCGACCTCGTGGCCTCCATCCGCACCTGGATAGCCACCTGGAACGACAACCCCAGGCCCTTCGTCTGGCACAAGACCGCCGACGAGATCCTCGACAGCCTGGCCTCGTACTGCGCGCGGATCAGCGACTCAGGTCACTAGCGCTCTGCAAGGCGAGCGCGGCCTGCAACAAGGCGGCGTGCGAGAGCGCCTGGGGGTAGTTGCCCAGGAGGTCACCGCTCGTCGGGTCGGCTTCCTCGGAGAGCAAGCCGAGGGGCCCGCCCACGGGAAGGAGCTTCTCGAACAACTCCTGGGCTTCGTCGTGGCGGCCGGTGAACGCCAGCGCCTGGACCATCCAGAACGACACGGGCAGGAATGCCCCTTCGCCCTGTGGAGCATGCCGATAGAAGAAGGGGCCACCGGCGTGCAACTCATGGGCCACCGCATCGACGGTCCCGACGACGCGTGGGGAGGTGGGCTCCTCCATGCCGATGACCGGGAGCAGCAACAGCGCCCCGTCCAGCTCCGGCCGGTCGTACTCTCCCACGTAGGTCTGGCGTCGGGCGTCGAACCCCCGCTCGAGCACCTCGGCGTGGATGGCCCCCTTCGCCGCCTCCCCACCGCTGCAGGCGAGCGGCCTTCTCCCCGCGCCGGCGCCCGATGCGCTGGGCTCGGTCAAGGGCGAGCCAGGCGAGCAGCTTCGAGTGCACCCACTGGCGGGGGTCGCCTCGGACCTCCCAGATGCCGTTGCCCGGCTCCCCCCA
>JALYHF010000096.1 GCA_030776745.1 Actinomycetota bacterium
AACTCCTCGGCCAGATCGGCGGAAGTGGGCGTTGTAGGCGCCGGCGGCACCTTCGGCCAGGTCGCCCCGGCGGGGGGCAGCCCGGCACCGACAGGACCAGCTCAAGGTTTGATCCCGACCAGCTGCGGGCGATCCACCCGGGGTCCTCGATGGAGCTCCAGGAGTCGCCGGGCATGAAGTCCAGGGCATGGGTGGGGCTGTTGTCGAGCCACGATCCGAACGCCGCCACCTCCCCGGGAGCGCCGAACCCGCGATAGACGCCCAACCCGGCCCCGCCTGACCACCGGCAGGATGCAGCGATCCGAGCGGAACGCCGCTGAACGTCACCAGCAGGCAGAGTACGAACGTGGCGAGTTTGGCGGCGAGTCGGTGGGTGGGCATGTTCAAAACTCCTGGGGTGGGCCCAGGCCAGACCAAGCCGCAGGAGTTCTCACCACCCGACTGCCCTGGTGTCCGTCGGACGATCTTGATTCGGGGGCCGGGGGCCTTTACGACCTTCTTGCGACAATGCAGCACGGGTAGACGAATGCTCGGCGCGATGCCGAGGGCACGCCGTACCACAGGCGGTAGCGTGACCCGACCGTCGAGCGGAGGCTTCGATGCAACTCCACAACCCCGTTTTGGACCGCCCCGCCGACATCTCCTGCACTCCGGCACGTGGTCGTCCTGAGGACCGGAGCCAATGGACGACCGCCGGGCTTGCGCTGCTGGCGGCAGTGGTCGCCTCGGCCTTCCTCGGACGCCGAGGGCTGTTCCCCGACGAGGCGGTGAGCATCGGCATCGCCCGCTCCGACTGGTCGAGCTTCGTCGACGCGTCCACGTCACGTGAGACCAACATGACGCTCTACCACCTCATCCTCCGGGGGTGGGTGAGCCTCGGCCACAGCGAAGCATTCGCTCGCCTTCCCTCGGTGTTCGCCGCCGTGGCCACGATCCCGGTGATGGTCGCGGTCGGTACCCGCCTCTTCGGGCGGCGCGCCGGCGTCCTCGGTGGCTTGCTGCTGGCCCTCAACGCCGGTTGGCTCTACGCCGCGCAGTTGGCTCGAGGGTACGCGCTGTGCCTGTTCCTCCTGGGCATGGCCACGTGGCTTTTCGTGGAAGGGGTGGAGAAGAGCCGCCTGCCGGTGTGGGCGGGATACGGGCTCGTGGGAGCGATGGCGGCCTACTCCCACATCTTCGCCGTCCTCGTGCTGGCTGCCCACGCGTCTTCCCTGGTGCTCTTGCCGAAATCGAGGATGCCCTGGCGGGGGATCTGCACCGGCGGTGCGGTCCTGGCCGCCGCGTTGGTCCCGCTCGGGCTGCAGTTGACTGCGTCCACCGCCAGCGGCATCGGATGGGCGTCGGCCTCAGTCGGTGGTCGCTTCGTCGAGACAGTGCGGACGCTGCTGCCGGTGACCGTCGGGGCGTTGCTCACCGTTGCCCTGCTGGTGGGGACTCTTCTCGCACTGCCCCGTCTCCGTCGCCGCCTGACGGCCGATGACTCACTGCGGTGGTGGCGCCTCGGGGTGGCGGCCGGCTGGGCGTTCGTGCCTCTTCTGATCGCCGCGGCTGTCTCCTACTTCGCCACGCCGGTCCTGGTCGCCCGGTGGTTCCTCATCGTCGTACCCGCCTTGCTGATGCTCCTCGCCGTGGCGCTGACGAGGATGCCGGCGCGCCTGCGCGTCGGAGCGCTGGTGCTGGTCCTGGCCCTCTCGGTCACCTCGGTCGTCCGCTGGTACCGCCAAGGGGAGTACCAGGAGTGGCGAACGGCGAGCAGCTACGTGGCCGCCGATGCAATGAAGGGCGACGGCGTGGTTTTCTTCGCTCCCTACGGTCGAATCTCCTTCGAGTACTACCTCGAGCGCTTTCCCGCGGCCCGTACGTCTCTCCAACCGGTGTTCCCGGCCGGCGACTGGGGCCGGCCCACCATCGAGTTGGTGCGGTATCAGCCCGTGGAGGCCGAGACGCTGGTGCCGCGCCTCGACGACCACCGCCGGGTCTGGTTGCTGCTGAGCGACGAGGAGGTCGACACGGCATCGGCGCCGGATCAGGACACGTTGATCCGAGCGCTCGAACTGCGCTTCGAGCGCCGGGTGGAGACCCGCTTCAACGGTGTCACCGTCGTGCGCTTCGACCGCCCGACGGCCCCGTCGGAGGTCAGTGGATGATGGTCTCCGTCTGGCTCATCGACCTGGCCCAGGACCTTCCCGGGTGGCATCCTTCGACGTCTACGACACGGTCATCACCCGCGCGGTAGGCGAGCCTCAGGCCCTATTCCTGCTGCTGGGGCGACGCTGCCAGACCAGCGGCCTGACGACGAGCGGACCGGGCACCTTCGCGCCCGGCGCCGCGCCGAGGTGCTGGCACGGACCTCCGTGGCCAGTGGCGAGATCGTGCTGGCCGAGATCTATCGGGAGCTCGAGGGCGTCGGGCCCGGACGTGCACCCGTCGAGAAGCTCATCGAAGCCGAACTGGAGCTGGAACGGGCCCAGACCGGGGTGGTGCCGGTCGGGGCGGCGGCACGGGCGGCAGGCTCGCGCATCGCCTTCGTCTCCGACACCTACCTCCCGAGCGAATTCGTGAGGGAGCGTCTCGTG
>JALYHF010000097.1 GCA_030776745.1 Actinomycetota bacterium
CCCCTGCGGCCCTCCAGCGCCGAGGTGTCGATGCCCGTGATGCGGGCGTGCGCCTCGGGGGAGCGGACGACCGCCATCCAGACCGTTCCCGGAATGACGATGTCCTCGATGTAGCGGCCGCGGCCGGTGACGAGCGGCGGGTCCTCCTTGCGCTTGATCGCCTGGCCGACGAAGCCGTCGCCCTGTGCGGACTGCTCGAGCGTGGTCATGCGCCGAGACCTCCTCCGACCGCGTCGGCGGCCTCCGGTTCGGGTGGCGACGGCGTCCCGACCGTGTCGCCACCGCCTCCCTCCGCGGCCTGGCGGACCGCGGCGACGATGTTCTGGTAGCCCGTGCAGCGGCAGAGGTTGCCGGAGATGGCCCAGCGGATCTCACTCTCCGAGGGGTTGGCGTTCTCCTCCAGCAGCGCCGAGGCCACCAGCATCATGGCCGGGGTGCAGAAGCCGCACTGCAGGCCGTGCTCCTCCTTGAAGCCCTCCTGGACGGCGTGCTTCTGCCCGTTGCTGGCCAGCCCCTCCACCGTGGTGAGCGAGCGGCCGTCGGCCTGCACCGCGAACATCGTGCACGACTTCACGGGCACGCCGTCGAGCAGGACGGCGCAGACGCCGCAGCTGGTGGTGTCGCAACCGACGTGGACGCCACGCAGGTCGAGGACCTCGCGCAGGAAGTACACGAGCAGCATCCGCGGCTCCACCTCGGCGGTGCGGGACTGGCCGTTGACGGTGACGGTGATCGATCGGTGCATCTATGCCTCCTAGGCAGCTTTGGCGTCGAACGCCTGGTGGAGGCCCCGGGCCACGTACACCCGCACCACCTCGCGCTTGTAGTCGGCGCTGCCCCGCACGTCGCTTCGCGGCTCACTGGCGGCGGCGGCGAGGTGGGCGGCCTGCTGGATGGCCTTGCCGGTCAGGCGGTGCCCCACCAGCGCCTGTTCGGCATCGACCGCCTTGATGTTGGCGGGGCCGACGCCGGTGAGCCCGATGCCGGCGCGCGTGACCACGCCTCGCTCGGTCGACACCGACACGGCGACGCCGACCGTGGCGAAGTCGCCCACCTTGCGTTCGAGCTTCAGGTAGGTCCCGAACGACCGGGGCCCCGGTGCGGGGACGCGGGCCTCGACGGCGAGCTCGTCGGGTCGCAGCACGGTGGTGAAGGGCCCGTCGAAGAACGAGGTGGCGGGGATGCGCCGCTCGCCGGAGGTGCTCTTGGCGACGACCTCCCCTTCCAGGGCCAGCAGGACCGACCCCCAGTCGCCCTGGGGATCAGCGTGGACCAGGGAACCGACCAGGGTGCCCTGGTTTCTGACGAGGGGGTCCGAGATGAGCGGGGCGGCGGCGGCCATCGTGGGATAGCGGGACTTGAGCAGCTCCGAGCGCTCCAGCGCGGCGTTGCGCACGAGCGCACCGACGCGCAGGTAGCCCCGCCCCCGCCTGTCCTCCTGGAGATGGCTCAAGCCGGGGACCCCGTTGATGTCGATGATCATCGCCGGCGCGGCGAAGCGCAGCTTCATGAGCGGGATCAAGCTCTGCCCGCCGGCCAGCACCTTGGCGTCCTCGGCGTGCTCGGCGAGCAGCGAGAGCGCTTCCTCAAGGGTGGTCGGGGCTAGGTACTCGAACTGCGACGGGAACATCCGCACCTCCTGTGCGCTCCGGAGCCGACACGGTGGGCACCGAGCGAGGCGGCGAGCGGCCAGGGGCGCTCTCGAACGTGGTCCGCTGCGATGCGTCCACTGCCCTGGTTCCCCCTTGCCTCGTAGCCGGGAGTTCGGTGCTGAGGGGCCGGATTATAGTGACGCCGGCCACCGTGCGCCCCGCCCCCGTCCGGCCCTGTCACGTCAGCTCGGGCAGGAGGGCGGCGAGCGCTTCGAGGCTGGAGAGGTCGTGGCCGGCCAGGAAGACGTCGACGAAGGGCAGGGCCGCGCTCATCCCTCGCGCCAAGGGCTGGTAGCGAGGATCGCCCTTGAGGGGGTTGAGCCACACGACTCGGTGGGCCAGGCGCCCCAGGCGGGCCATCTCGGTGGCGAGGGCCGAAGGGTCGCCCCGCTCGAGCCCGTCGGAGCAGACCACCACCACCGCCCCTCGGGCCGTCCCCCGGCGGCCCCAGGTTCGGTTGAACTCGGCCAGCGAGTCACCGATGCGGGTCCCTCCCTCCCAGTCGACCACGCTCTCGGTGGCCCTCGCCAGGGCGTGGTCCGGGCGACGGTGGCGCAGCGCTGGCGTGACCCTTGTCAGGCGGGTGCCGAAGCAGAAGACCTCGGTGGGGGCGCGAGCCGCCGACATCGCCGAGTAGGCGAACTGCAGCAAGGCGCGCGAGTAGCTCGCCATCGACGCCGAGACATCGAGCAGGAGCACGAGGCGCCGATGACGCCGGCGCGGCGTGCGCCACGACCGGTGCACGAGCTCGCCCTGGCTCTTCAGGGAGCGACGGATCGTGCGCCGCAGATCGAGTTGGTGGCCTCGGGAGGCGGGCATCGAGCGCCGGCTCCGCCGTTCGGGCAGCGACAGCACCAGGCGCGACATCAGCACCTGCAGGTCGGCCAGCTCCTCGGCGGTGCACTGGGCGAAGTCCTTCGTGCGGAGGACCTCGGCGCTCGAGGCCCGGGCCCCCAAGCGTTCGCCTTCCTCCTCCTCGTCCTCGTCGGCTGCCCGGGAGGCGGGAGCGGGCGCGGCGACGGGCATGGCCGTCGCCAGGGTCAGCCCCCCGCGGGGGAGGGCGCCGGTGATCGTCAGGGCCGGCCCGGGGTCGCCGGCGAAGCAGCGCCGGAAGGCCCGGTCGTAGGCGGCGTGGTCCTGGCGGCGGGCGACCAGGCAAGCCCGGCCCGCCCAGTAGACGTCGGCGAGCGCGCTGGGATCGAGCGTCGCCACCGCCCGGGCGAAGTCCAGCGCCTGGCCAGGCCCGACCACCAGGCCCTCGTGGCGGAGCTCGCGGGTGAAGGCGACGAGCGCACCGACCAGCTGCGCGCCACCCGGTGCGGCGGTGCCCTCGCCGAGCGGCGACACCCCGAGCGCCGTCATCCGCTCGCGTCGTCGCCCACCACGTCGGCCAGGTGCCGGCGCACCATGGCCAGATCGTCGTGGTCCTTCACGACGGTGCCCAGCGTGTCTTCGGCCACCTCGGGACCGAGGCGGTCGGCGCCGAGGGCGCGCACCGCGTGCGCCCAGTCGATGGTCTCCGCGACCCCCGGTGGCTTGGCCAGGTCGAACCCCCGCAACCTCGCCACCGCCTGGGCCACCTTGGCGGCGAGCTCGCCGGGCACGTCGGGGGCTCGGACTCGCACGATGTCGACCTCTCGCTCTAGCGATGGGAAGTCGATCCAGTGGTAGAGGCACCGTCGCTTGAGGGCGTCGTGGAGCTCGCGCGTGCGGTTCGAGGTGACGATCACCACCGGAGGCTGCTCGGCCCGTATGGTGCCGATCTCGGGCACGGTGACCTGGAAGTCCGAGAGCACCTCCAGCAGGAACGCCTCGAACTCGTCGTCGGCCCGGTCGATCTCGTCGATCAGCAGCACGGCGCCGGCGCCGGCCCGCAGGGCCCGCAGCAGCGGGCGCTCCACCAGGAAACGAGCGTGGAAGACCTCCTCGACGGCGGTGTCGTCGGCCGCCGCTCGGTCCGACAGCGCGCGCAGGTGCAGTAGCTGGCGGGCGTAGTCCCACTCGTAGAGGGCCTGGCCGGCGTCGATGCCCTCGTAGCACTGGAGGCGGATGAGCTCGACGCCGAACGCCGCCGCCACCGCTTTGGCCACCTCCGTCTTGCCCACGCCGGCTTCGCCCTCGAGCAGCAGCGGTCGGCCCAGGGTGACGGCGAGGAACAGCGCCGTCGACAGCCCCCGATCGGCGAGGTAGGCCTGCTCGCCGAGCAGCGCGGAGACCTCGCCTGGGGACGCCGGATGAGGCACGGCGGGCCATGGTAAGCCGTCGGACCGGGATCGATCCGCCGGCGATGGGCCCCCTCGTTTACCGGCGGAGCCGCTCGGGTATTCCGCGCGACCGAAAGGGGTGCCGATGACCCGACACACATGCCCGAGCTGCGGGAACGAGCTCCCGAGCGAGATGGGCCAGCACGCCGACGACCTGCTGAGCGCCCGGGTGACCTGCCCGCACTGCGGAACGGCCTCCACCCTGAGGGAGGGCGACGTCGACGTGCCGAGCGGCGACTACGAGCAGGCGACGGCGGCGCCACCGGGACGCGTCGAGGGCACCGAGTCGTTCAGTGGCCGGGAGACGGTGGCCGACGTTGCCGAGGAGCTCCGCGACAAGCCCCAATGAGCTCGAGGTAGAGCGCAGAGGCGCTACCGGCACAGCGGTCGCCGAGCCTCAGGGGGAGCATGGGGTGGCGACCGAGGGCGGCATCAGCGCTGCGTGCCGGAACACACCTCCCGGAACGCTCGTTCGCCGAGCGCCCCGAGGAACGGCTGGGCGGGGTAGGCGTACAGCAACAAGAACGGTTGTTGCCCACCGAGTTCGTTCCACAGCTCGCCGAAGCCGCGGGCGGCGGCGACGTTGTCGTCCGCCAGAGGAGGGCCACCATCACCCCGAACACCCGCACGCGCCGCCCGCCGCCCGCCGCCTCGGCGACGATGGCCCCGATGGCGTCGCTGAAACGGTGGGGATCGGGAGCGCCGTCGACCATGAAGGTCGAAAGCGTCTCGGCTGCACCGCGGGTGACGTAGATCCCGTCCCGGCGGGCGGCGGAGACGTCGTCGCCGGTGGCCAGGAAGCTGGTGACGCAGTCGACGAGCAACGTTTCGCTCTCGTAGAACTGCACCACGTGGCTCCGGCCGTCGTCACCCGGGGAGGGAGAAGGGTGCTCGAGGGGCTAGGCACTCAATCGTCTTCGGTCGATGCCGCCGCCGCTTGAGCCCACCCGGTCAGAAGGGCGAAGAGTTATGCGCCGATGCCCGTTACTCGGTTGCCTCGTCGGACGTGGCGTCGAGATCGAGGTCCTCCAGCTGCTGCTCCACCGCCTCCCGGGTGGCGCCCAGCGCGGCGAGGGCCTTGGCCCCCGGGCTGTCCTCCTGGGCGACAAGCGCGAGCAGGTAGTGGTGGCTACCAACGGGCCCGCTCCCCGCCAGCCGGCGGGCCTCAACGCCGAGCCTTGCTGCCGCAGGCGTCTCCTGCGAGGCGGGAGCGGCCGCTTGACCAAAATCAATTTCGACGCCGGGAGGGCTGGAGAGCGCCTGGAGTACCAAACCGCGCACCCTCGACGGCTCGATCCCCAGGTTGGCAAGGACCGGGACGCCCATTCCCTCGCTCTCGCCCTCGCGAAGAAGGCCGAGCAGAATGTGCTCGGTGCCGATGTAGCCGTGGCCCAGCTGCAGGGCCTCTCGAAGCGACAACTCGAGCGCTTTTCTTGGCCCGAAAGCTGAAGGGGATGTTGCCGCTCGGGCTCTTACCGCTGATCGAGTCG
>JALYHF010000098.1 GCA_030776745.1 Actinomycetota bacterium
CTGTTGTAGAGCACCACTACTACTGCGCATGTTCGTCTGCTCCCTTCCGCCTGGGGCCGCTTCTTGCTCGGAAGCAAGGGTATCCCCCGTCTTGCTCAGGCGCAAGGGGTAGGTTCCTGGGGTGGACCTCCTCAGCACCCCCGAGATCGCTGCCATCCTCGGCGTGAGCCGACAGCGGGCCGATCAGCTGTCTAGGACCGAGGGTTTTCCCGACCCGGTGGCAGAGCTGGCTATTGGGCGAGTTTGGCTGCGTGCAGACGTTGAAGCGTGGGCTCGACGGACTGGGAGGAGGATCTAGAAAGTCCACCTACCGGCCGGCTCCGATGCACCGGCAGGGGCGTCACGGATCGCTCATTAGGACGCCCCCGAGGTAGAGAGCAGCGGCGATCGCGAGATCCACCAGCGCCCTGGCTCAGCCCTTCTTCCACACCTCGCACCCTGAGGTCTCGAAGTAGGCGACGTTCGGGCCGATGGTCACGATCTGCGCGCCAGGCTCGAGGTTGTTCGCGATGATGTCGCTGAACTCGCCAGAAGTGCCCTTCAGCGTCGCCCAGTAGCACAGATCTCCGCCGGCAGAGCGGTACCGGCCGGGCTCGATGTCCTCGCCCACGGCGTAGGTCCCTGGGAGAATCGTCGTCGACGGCCCCGCTGGTTCAGTCGTAGTGGTGGGCGCGGCAGTCGTTGTGGTAGGGGCCTCGGTAGTTGTGACCTCTGGGCACGGACTGGAGCGTTCCCTGCCGTCGGCGCACTGGTAGACGGTCTCCGTGACCACACTCGTCCTCGTGGGCCCCGCTGCTCTCGTCGGGACGGTCTGGGTGTCGTCCGCTCCTGCCACACCAACGAAGAGTCCGACCAGAACCCAGATCGCAGACTGCACCCAGTACGGCATGGAACGGAAACGTCCCCAGGCGTTGTTGGCCACAGGACCTCCTTGTGGGGGCGGTGTAGGAAGGTTCCTACCACGAGCGCCAAGGTTGAGTAGCTCGTACTCCGCGAAACCGGCTGCTCCGCGTGGTTCCCTACACCGCCCCCACCTTGAACCGCTGCACGCACGAACTCGTCAGACCGGGCTCGGCCTAATAGTCGATGGCCTCGACGGCTGTCTCAACCCGCTGGTGGGTGGGACGCAGGTCCTCAACCAGTCCTCAGGAGGATGAGAAACACCGCAGAACGTTGAGAAATGACGAGCATGTGTTTCTGCTGTCCAGGATGAGTTTTGCCCTGTTCCCGCAGGTCAGCGCTCTGTGCTTGACAGTTCTACGACATCTAATCGGACGGCCCGCTGACCTGCGGAAACGTGGGTCAGCGGGCGGCGTTGGACACACTATGGACACGCGGGGTCGAGTCGAACGCCGCCGCGACAGCTTTACGAGCCCGATCTTCGCTCGCCGGCATGAGATGGGTGTAGACCCGCAACGTGAAGCCGGGGTCGGAGTGGCCCAGGTAGTCGGCGAGGGCCCGGACGGACTCTCCGGCGTCGAGTAGGACGCTGGCGTAGAAGTGACGACAGGCGTGCATGCCGTTAGCGCGGCTGGGCTCAAGGCCAGCTGCCACGAGCGCCGGCTTCCACACACTGGGGTTGAAGTGGTTGCGGTTCAGCGGCTTGTGCTCGCGGCTGGTGAAGACCAAGCCGTCGTCGCCGACGGGGTACGCCTGCAGTCGTTCCGCCAGTGCCAGTGCTACGGGCTCGGCCAGCGGCACCTCTCGGACCTTGCCACCCTTCGGCGGTGCCAGGATCAGCTTGCCGCCGATGATCTTGACCTGCTGGCGCACGTGGAGCCGCCGCCCAAGGAAGTCCACGTCCGGAGACGTCCGCCATCTAGCGATGCTCGAGGCGGCAGCGGAGTCCCATAGTGAACGCCGCGTGGTGGCTCGCGTGTTCGACCACATCCGCCGCTTCCATGACAAGAAGGAAGAGGAGGCGGCGCTAGCGAACGAGGTGGCTCAGTACACCCCATCCGGGTGGCACTCCGCTCCGGTCCGGGATCTGTGGGCACCGATCCTCGCCGAGCGACTTGCTGACGAGGCCAAGGCCGAGCTCGAGCAGCCGTTGGCTGCGGCCCCGGTAGAGGTTCGTGAGAAGATGCTCCGAGCCATCGAAGCCAACGCCAAGGCGGAGGCACGACAGAAGATCAGCGACCTGTGGGCGGGCCTCGATGCTGAGGCGAACGGTCGAGTTGCCACCGCTCAGGCTCGGCTCTCAGCCCTGACCCGAGGTGCCGACCCAGTTTCGAGTGCCATCGCCCCACGCGAGGGCGGCGGGATGGAGGAGGGCCGTCGCCGTGGACGCGAAGAACGAGAAGCGCGAGAGGCGAAGGCGGACGACTTCGGCGCCGGCTTGCGGACGGTGGGCCGTGACTGAAGCGGTCACTCCAATCCCATCGTCGACGAATGTCGATGCACCGCAAGAAAGTGCTGCCCAGGAGGCTGGGGTCACGACCCCAGCCTCGGCTCTCGACCGTGCCCGTCTGCTCGCTCGTGTTCCAGTCTCGGTAGCCCAAACGGCGGCGAAGCCGGAAGCGAGTCGCCGGATGGCCTGGGGGTCATGATCCCGAAGAAAACCTCGCCCATCTTCCTTCACCCATGACCCCGACGTCAGCGTGAAGTGCAACGTGATCCAGCGGTTCTTGTCGAGCCAGACCCTGATCGTGGGGTACTTGTGGGTGGCGTAGCTGCACGCTTGGGGCCGTAGCGAGTGGGGGAAGACAAATCTCGCCGATGTCGCTTTTGCGTGCTGTGGCCGGACTCGGTCGAGTGAGGCGCGCCGTGCCTCGATTGGACCTTTGCCGAGCCGACTACCTATCAGCGGTCAACTCTACGAATGGTAAACTCGCCCGAGTCGCCTTGATGTGAGTCGTTTGGCGCCCGGTTATTCGCCTCCTTGAGCAGAGCGGATACTCGCTGACGCGTCACTCCGAATAGTCGGGCAATTTCCTCCATAGTCATCCCTTCCTTGTGGAGGGCGGTCGCTTCCGCCCGACGAAGACGGCCTCCGTGCTCGGCCAAAGCGAGGAGGTTCTCGCGTGTGAGCTCGACCAGCCGAGCCTTTCCCTCCGCCGTAACGATCTCGCGGTAGGAGACGCCTCGCTCCCTCTGCTTTCTGATCGCAGCTGCCCGACGTATCGCCTCCTGGTTTCGGCGCGTGTTAGAGCGAAGCGCCTCTACGAGGAGGTCGATCGCCTGTAGCACTTCGTCTTCCCTGTTCGGCAGAGGGAACTCCGACCAAGCGGTATTCGGGACAGTGTTCTAGTCAGAATCCTACCACCTCGAGGACTGTTGCCGCAAGGGGAGTAGCGGTCACGCCCGTAGCGGCAACCCGAGCTGCTGCAACGGCCCTTGCGGTAGGCGGCGCGTGGTAGTAACGTGTGCGGTGCGCATATAACCCCAAAACCATGGAGGATTGGTATGGACCGCATGGAGGAGAAGACCCCTAGTGGCAACCGGCGAGGCCGACGATGGATTGGGCTGGGGGGAGCTGCCCTGCTCGCATCGCTGCTCGTCGAGGTACCGCCCGCAAGTGCCCTCTTCGCCGGCGCAGGAAAGCTGGCGTGCATGAGGAACGGCGAGGTCTACAGCATGAACCCGGATGGGAGCGGGGTGGTGAACCTCACCAACAACCCGGCGTTCGACAACGACCCGGCCTGGTCCCCCGACGGCAGGAAGATCGCCTTCGAGAGCCGCCGCGACGGTGACTCCGAGGTCTACGTGATGAACGCCGATGGCACCAACATCCGGCGACTTACGTTCTCCAAGGGCGAGGACCGGGGGGCCGCCTGGTCGCCGGACGGGAGCAGGATCGTGTTCCACAGCACGCGCGACCCGGGAAGGTCGGGCCAACCGGGCCACCACGGGTCGGTGAACTTCGAGATCTACGTGATGGACGCCGACGGCCGGAACCAGACCAACATCTCGAACAATGCGTTCTTCGACGCTCAGCCCGACTGGTCGCCCAACGGCAGCACCATCGTGTGGAACAGCACCCGCGACAGCCTCCCCGGGGGGGTCAACTTCGAGATCTACGCCATGAACCCCGACGGCAGCAACGTGCGGCGCTTGACCACCAGCGTCGGGGAGGACAGTGGCCCCGTATGGTCTCCGAACAGCCGGGAGATCTCCTTCCAGAGCCGGCGCCACGACGTGGACGGTTGGAACCTCGAGATCTACAAGATGAACGCTGACGGCTCGAACCCAACTCGGTTGACCAACAACGGTGGCCTGCCCGACTTTGGCAGCCTCGACGCCTTCTCCGCATGGTCGCCGGACGGCCGCCACATCGCGTTCTCGTCGTTTCGTGACAACGATGGGGAGATCTACGTGATGAACGCCGACGGCAGCAACCAGACGCGGATAACGTCCGCCCCTGGCTTCGACCAGCGGTGTGACTGGGGAAGAGGCGCTCCGTCAGGTCCTCC
>JALYHF010000099.1 GCA_030776745.1 Actinomycetota bacterium
CCCACGCTCGTTCCCACCCCCACACCGAGGAGCTCGGGAAGCGGGTTCATGTGGCCGGTGCGCGGCACGGTGACATCGGAGTTCGGAGCCCGGTGGGGGCGGTTCCACTACGGCATCGACATCGCCGCGCCGGCGGGGACACCGATCGCGGCATCGAAGGGCGGGGTCGTCGCCTTCGCCGGCTGGATGAACGGCTACGGGAACTTCGTCCTGATCGACCACGGCGGGGGCATGGTCACCGGCTACGCCCATCAGTCCCGCCTGGCGGTGGGCAAGGGCCAAGACGTCGGCCAGCGCCAGACCGTGGGCTACGTGGGTTCGACCGGCAACTCCACCGGGAACCACCTGCACTTCGAGGTCAGGGTGAACGGCTCGGCCCGGAACCCCCGCGGCTACCTATAGCGGCTCGCTCTGCTCCGCCGGCTAGAGGATCTCGCGGTCGCGGACCACGACGTCCTCACGGCGCCGGCGGTAGGGGCTGAGGCTGCTGGCCAGCAGGAGCGAAGCCAACAGGCCGATGGCTCCCACGATCATCAGGATCACCCCCACGGTGTCCAGCTCGAACCCGGAGATGTCGATGTTGGTGGCGAAGGCCAGGATGGCGCCGACGGCCAGCAAGAAGATGCTCACACCGATGCCCATTGGATCTCCCTCCTTCGAGAGGCTCCTGCCCCCCTGGTGCTGCGTCGAGTGTTGCACCCCGTTGTTGCCCCTTTGCCGGTGCTGGCAAACCCTGGCGACTCACAGGTACAGAAGGGGGTTCACCGGCGTCCCACTCAGGCGGACCTCGAAGTGCAGGTGCGGTCCCGTGGAGAAGCCCGTCGACCCCACGGCGCCGATCACCTGCCCTCCGGCCACCGACGTGCCGACGCCGACGTGCACGAGGCTCTGGTGGGCCACCAGGGTGGCCAGCCCGCGGCCGTGGTCGATGAGGGTGGCGTTGCCGTAGCCGCCGCGCGGGCCAGCGGCGAGAACGGTGCCGGCCGCCGCCGCCCGGATGGGCGTCCCCATGCTGGCCCGGTAGTCCAGGCCCTCGTGCATCCGCACGGTCCCGAGGACGGGGTGCACCCGAGGGCCGAAGGGCGACGTGACGATGGCACCGGGAACGGGGGCGAGAAGCAGCCCCGAGCCGGCCCCGGGCACGGGCTGTCCCGTCTGGGCGGCGCGCAGCAGGTCGGTGACCGAGCCCGACTCGGCCCGAAGGGCGTTGATCTGCGCCTCGAAGTCGGCCCTCCGCTCGCGCACCTGGGCGACGAGCCGGCCTTGTCCCGCCTCCTCGGTGAGCACCTCCCGGCGCACGGCCTCGTGCTCCTCCCGTCGGCCCTCGAGGGCCGCCCGCCGCTCGGCCACCACATCGCGCTGGGCCCTTGCCACCTCCTTGGCCGCTTCGACCGGCGGCCGCAGCTCCAGCGTCGCCGCCCGCAGGGCGCCGTAGCGCAGGACGGTCCGCTTCTGGGCCCGCACCACCGACTCCAGGTAGCGCACGGTCGCCGCCACCTCCCGCAGCGACCCCGCCCGCAGCACCAGCTCGGCGCCGTTCGGGGCGGCGCCGCCCACGTAGGCGGACACGGCCTGGCGGCGCAGATGACTGCGGGCGGCGGCCAGCTCGTCGGTGGTGAGCGCCAGCTTCGTCTGGGCGCGGACGAACTCCGCCTGAGCCTCCTCGAGGCGAGCCTCGGCCGCGTCCACCTCCGCCTTGGCGGACGCCAGCTCGCGGTCGAGGCGGGCCACCTGGACCTCGAGGTGCCCCCGCCGGGCCTGCGTCTCGTCCAGCCGTTCGAGGAGCACGGCCTCGTCGGAGGACGCCTCCGAGACCTGCTCGCGCAACGTGCGGACCTCGGCCGCCACCGCCGCCCGGTCGCGGTCACCCTGGCCGCGGTCCGGGACGGGCGCGGCGTGGACCCCCGTCGGCGCCGCCCAGCAGGCGAGGGCCCCGACGATCAAGGCCCAGGCGCGTCGATGCACGCCTTCAGGATCGACCCGGCCCGGACGACGCTTGAGACCCGGTCCGGCGCTACGGCGCCGGCGGTCCCGTCGGCATCGGCGCCGCCCCTGGTGTCGGCGATTGCAGGCGGGGAACCACCACGGCCGGCGGCCGCACCGGGACGGCCTCCCCGGCACCCGGGCGTGGAGGCCGGGCGCTACACGTCGAGGAACCGGCGCACGGCGAAGGCGGAGCCCACCGTGCCGATGACGGCCCCGGCGAAGAGCACGAAGATGCCGGTGCCGATCACGTCGCCGCTCGGCGGCAACAGCTGGTTGCCCAGCGTGTTGTCCCCCACCGCGCTGGCCAGCAGGTTGCGCACGAGGGCCACCACCCCGAAGGCGGCGGTGGCGCCCACGATGCCCTGCACCATGCCCTCCAGCATGAAGGGCACCCGGATGAACCAGTTGGTGGCCCCCACCAGCTTCATCACCGCGACCTCGCGGCGGCGGGCGAAGATGGCCATCTGGATGGTGTTGAGGATGAGCAGCACGGCCGACAGCAACAGCACACCCGCCACCGCCACGATGCCGATCTGAAGGGCGCGCGTGACCTTGAGCAGGGTCTCCACCACGTCGCGGGCGAAGACCACCTCCTTGACCCCGGGCTGGTTCTCGAAGCGCTGGCCCACCACGTCGACGAAGTCGGCCTTCTTCGGCACGACCCGGTACGACGGCGGGAGGTCCTTGGCCTCGACGCTCTCGACCAGGTCCGGGGAGTTGGCGAACATGCGCTTGAACTCCCGGAACGCCGCCTGCTGGTCCACGTAGGTGACCTTCTTCACCTCGGGCATCTGCGACAGCTCGCGCTCGATGGCCTCGCTCTGGCTGGGCGACGCCTCCGGCAACATGAACACTGACAGCTCGACACCGCCTCGCCACTGCAGGCTGGCCTTGGACACGCCCTGCTTGAGCAGGAGGGCGCCGCCGACCAGCGACAGCGACACGGCCACGGTGAGAACGGCGGCCGAGGTCATGAGCAGGTTGCGGCGCAGATTGCTGGCCGTCTCCCGGACCACGTAGTCGAAGCTCAGAGCCATCAGCGCCCCCTCGTGCCGAAGACGAACCGCATCACCAGGACCAGGTGGCCCAGGGCGAGGACCAGGACCGCACCCATGGCCACCAGGGCGGCGACGGCGGTCCAGCCCAGGCCGACCTGGTCCTCGACCGGAACGCTGATGCGCTCCCCGGTGGGCGTGGGGGCCTCGGACAGCGGCGAGTGGAACGCCGTGCCCTCGGCCTCGGTGATCACCACCACGGCCAGCAGGAGGACGGCCAGCACCACGGCAGCCACCACCGCCGCCACCACGATCTGGCGCCGGTACAACATCTCGGCGACGCGCCGGTCATCGGCGGCACTCATCATGCGTAGCCGTACACCCCTCGGGCCTGGTCGCGCACGACCGTGCCGCGGTCGAGCTCGATCACTCGCCGGCGCATGGAGTCGACGATCCCCTGGTCGTGGGTCGCCATCACCACGGTGGTCCCCGTCCGGTTGATGCGGTCGAGCAGGCGCATGATGCCGACCGTGGTGTTCGGATCGAGGTTCCCGGAGGGCTCGTCGGCGAGGAGGATGAGCGGGCGGTTCACGAAGGCCCGGGCGATGGACACCCGCTGCTGCTCACCGCCGGAGAGCTCGGTGGGGCGGTTGTCGGTCTTCTTCGAGAGGCCGACCAGGTCGAGGATCTGGGGCACCTGGGAGGAGATCACGTGCTTGGGCCGGCCGATGACCTCCAGGGCGAAGGCCACGTTCTCGTAGACCGACTTGGTGGGGAGCAGCTTGAAGTCCTGGTAGATGCAGCCGATGTTGCGCCGCAGGTAGGGCACCTTCCACTGGGTCAGCCGGGCGATGTCCTTGCCCGCCACCCAGATGCGCCCGCCGTCGGGTTGCTCCTCCTTGGTGACCAGGCGGAGGAAGGTCGACTTCCCGGAGCCGGACGGGCCGACGAGGAACACGAACTCGCCCTTTTGGATGTCGACGGAGCAGTCCCGGAGGGCGACGGTGCTCCCCTTGTAGGACTTGGTGACGTTCTCGAGGCGGATCATGCGCGAAGGGGGTGGCGGCGGCTGGAGGGCGGCGGGCCGGTCACGAGGCTAGCAGCGGACCCGGCGCCGTCGTGGGACGCCCTCGGGTCAGCTCTCCTGGGCTCGGCGCCAACGGAGGTAGGCCTCCATGAAGGCGTCGAGGTCGCCGTCGAGGACGGCCTGCACGTTGCCGGTCTCGTAGTCGGTGCGAAGGTCCTTCACCAGCTGGTAGGGCGCCAGCACGTACGAGCGGATCTGGTTGCCCCACGCCGCCTGGGTCTGGGGCCCGGAGATCGCCACCAGGTCGGCCCGGCGCTCCTCCCGCTGCCGCTCGGCCAGCTTGGCGGCCAGGATCTGCATGGCCCTGGCCTTGTTCTGGTGCTGGCTGCGCTCGTTCTGGCAGGACACGACGATCCCCGTCGGCAGGTGGGTGATGCGGACGGCGGAGTCGGTGACGTTGACGTGCTGGCCCCCGGCGCCCGAAGAGCGGTACGTGTCGATGCGAAGGTCCTTGTCCTCGATCTGCACCTCGTCGGAGAGGTCCTCCAGGAAGGGGACCACGTCGAGCGAGGAGAAGCTCGTCTGGCGCCGGGCCTGGGCGTCGAACGGCGAGATGCGCACGAGCCGGTGGGTCCCCCGCTCGGCGGCCAGGAGACCGTAGGCGTAGCGGCCCCGCACGATGAAGGTGGCCGAGAGGATGCCGGCCTCCTGGCCGGGCGACGTGTCGTCCTCCTCCATCTCGAAGCCCCGCTTCTCGGCCCAGCGCCGGTACATCCGCAGCATCATCTCGGCCCAGTCCTGGGCGTCGGTCCCCCCGGCGCCGGCGTGGATCTCGCACACCGCGTCACGCTCGTCGTGCTCCCCGCTGAACAACGACCGCAGCTCCAAGGCGTCGAGGTCCCGGACCAGCTCGGCCACGGCCTGGTCGAGCTCGGCCTCCACCGTGTCGTCGCCCTCCTCCACCCCGAGCGTGAACAACGTCTCGGCGTCGAGAAGGCGGGCCTCGAGCTCGTCGTGCAGCTTGACGTCGTCGCCCACCCGCCCGAACTCCCTCGTGGCCGCTCGGGCCCGGTCGGGGTCGTTCCAGAGGTCGGGGCGACCGACTTCCGCCTCCAGCTCGGCCAGCCGCTTCCGCTTCCCCTCCACGTCCAGGTACTTCTCCGCCTCCCGCAACCGCGCCCGCAGCGCCGAGAGATCGTCCGAGAAGTCACGCATGAGCCACCAAAGGCCGGCCCTGACGTCGGCGGGGGAGGGTCAAGTTTCCGGAGGAGCCGACGTCAGGGCCGGCCCCAGGTCGCAGCGGCGCTCACTGCCCGTGACAGTGCTTGAACTTCTTGCCGCTGCCGCACCAGCACGGCTCGTTGCGGCCCACCTTCTCCTCGGGCGCCCTGACGACGGGAACCTGGGTGACCTCCTCCAGGGCCGGCGACTGGCCGTCGCCCTCCACCGGGGCGACCGCCGTGAGGTCCTGCACGGGGTCGGCGGCGGCGACGTACTCGGCCCGGTCGAAGTCCGGGGTGGGGGCCTGCTCGGTGAGCACCTCGACGTGCATGACGTACTTCACGTAGTCGTCGTCGATGCCGGCGATCATCTGCCCGAACATGTCGTAACCCTCCCGCTGCCAGGCCACCAGCGGGTCCTGCTGGCCCATGGCCCGGAGGTTGATGCCCTCCCGGAGGTAGTCCATCTCGGCCAGGTGCTCGCGCCACTTCTGGTCGATGATCTGGAGCATGATCTCCCGCTCCAGCTGGCGCATGGTCTCCTGCCCGCCGGGCATCGACTGCTCACGCAGCTCGTAGTAGCCGACCGCCTCGGCCATGAGGCTCTCGTGGACATGCCCCGGCGAGCGGGCCTGGCGCAGGTCGTCCGAGGAGAACTTGGTGGGGTAGTAGATGTTCAGCTCGGTGAGCAGGCCGTCGAGGTCCCAGTCCTCCTCGTAGTCGGAGGGCAGGTAGCCCTGCACCAGGCCCTCGATGGCGCTGGACAGCACCTCGAGCGTGCGCTCCCGGAGGTCCTCGCCGTCGAGGATCTTGGCCCGCCGGGCGTAGATGACCTTGCGCTGCTCGTTCATGACCTCGTCGTACTTGAGCACGTCCTTGCGGATCTCGGCGTTGCGCTGCTCGACGGTGTTCTGGGCCCGCTCGATGGCCTTGGTGACCATCCGGGCCTCGATGGGCACGTCCTCGGGCAGCGCCTTGCCCATCACCCAGCTCATGGCGCCGGTGGCGAAGAGGCGCATCAGCTCGTCCTCCAGCGACAGGAAGAACCGGCTCTCTCCGGGATCGCCCTGGCGCCCGGAGCGCCCCCGGAGCTGGTTGTCGATCCGGCGGCTCTCGTGGCGCTCGCTGCCCAGCACGAACAACCCACCCAGCTCGCGCACCCGATCGCCCGCCGCTCTGCACTCCTCCTCGAACTTGGGGAACAGCTCCCGGTACCGGGTGTGGCCCTCCTCGCTGGCCGGGTCGAGCCCCTGGGCCAGCACCTCCTGGGCAGCCAGCCCCTCCGGGTTGCCGCCGAGGATGATGTCGACGCCGCGCCCGGCCATGTTGGTCGCCACGGTCACGGCGTGGGGGGCCCCGGCCTGGGCCACCACCTGCGCCTCCCGGGTGTGGTGCTTGGCGTTGAGGACGGTGTGGGTGATGCCCCGCTTGTCCAGCATGCGGGAGAGCACCTCGGACTTCTCCACCGAGGCCGTGCCGATGAGCACGGGTTGGCCCCGCTCGTTGCGCTCGGCGACGTCGTCCACCACGGCGTTGAACTTGGCCAGCTCGGTCTTGTAGATGAGGTCGCCGTGGTCCTCGCGGATCATCGGGCGGTGGGTGGGGATGGGCACCACGGGAAGGTCGTAGGTGCTGGCGAACTCGGCGGCCTCCGTCTCGGCCGTGCCCGTCATCCCGGCCAGCTTCTCGTAGAGGCGGAAGTAGTTCTGCAGCGTCACCGTGGCCCAGGTGTGGTTCTCCTCCTTGATGCGCACCCGCTCCTTGGCCTCGACGGCTTGGTGCAGGCCGTCGGACCAGCGCCGGCCCTCGAGGATCCGCCCGGTGAACTCGTCCACGATCTTGACCTCGCCGTCCATGACGACGTAGTCCTTGTCCCGCCGGTACAGCTCCTTGGCCTTGAGGGCGTTCTGGAGCTGATGGACGTAGTTGACCGACACGGCGTCGTACATGTTCTCGACGCCGAGCTGGCCCTCGACCTTCTCGATGCCAGCCTCGGTGGGGACCACCGTGCGCTTCTCCTCCTCGACCTCGTAGTCGACGTCGCGCTTGAGGCCGCGCACGATCCCGGCGAACTGGTAGTAGAGACGGGCCGACTCGGCTGCCGGGCCGCTGATGATGAGGGGCGTGCGGGCTTCGTCGATGAGGATGGAGTCGACCTCGTCCACGATCCCGTAGGTGTGGCCCCGCTGGACCATGCCCTCCTTGGAGCGGGCCATGTTGTCGCGGAGGTAGTCGAAGCCGAACTCGGTGTTGGTGCCGTAGGTGACGTCGCAGGCGTAGGCCTGGCGCTTCTGGTCCCAGCCGTCGAGGTCCGGGCGCACCAGGCCGACGCTGATGCCCAGCCACTCGTGGATCTGGCCCATCCAGGCCGCGTCCCGGCTGGCCAGGTAGTCGTTCACCGTCACCACGTGCACGCCCCGGCCGGTCAAGCCGTTCAGGTACACCGGCAGGGTGGACACCAGGGTCTTGCCCTCGCCGGTCTTCATCTCGGCGATCCAGCCGAAGTGCAGGGCCGCCCCACCCATCAGCTGCACGTCGTAGGGGCGCTGCCCGATGACCCGGCGGGCGGCCTCCCGGACCACGGCGAACGTCTCGATCAGCAGGTCGTTCAGCGGCTCCCCGTGGGCCAGCCTCTCCCGGAACTCCACCGTCTTGTGGCGCAGCTCGTCGTCGGGCAAGGCCTCGACCTCGGGCTCGAGGGCGTTGATGTCGGGGACGATCGACTGCAGGGCCCGGGCCTTCCTGCTCTCGCCGGCCCGCAGGATCTTGGCGAACACGCTCATAGGCGCCCGAGTCTACCGGCGCACCCCTCCCCGCTCCCGAACGCCCACCACCAGCGGCCGTGGAGTGGGCGGCTACCGGCCGGGGAGGTCGAGCAGGCGCTCCCTCATGGCGTACATCACCGCTTCCATCCGATTGTGCAGATGCAGCTTCTCCAAGATGTTGCGGACGTGGTTCTTCACGGTGTTCTCCGAGATGTAGAGCTCCTCGGCGATCTCCCGGTTGCTCATGCCCTTGGCCACCAGCCGGAGCACCTCGATCTCACGAGCGGTGAGCGAGGGGGCCGAGTACTGCTGCTTGTCGTCGGCCCGCTTGACCAGCACGTTGAACTCGTTGAGCAGCTTGGAGGCCATGGAGGGCGATATCAGGCTCTCTCCCCTGACCACGGCGTGGATGGCGTCGGCGACCTCCTCCACCGAGATCTCCTTCAGCAGGTAGCCGTTGGCCCCCGCCTTGATGGCCTCGTAGAGGTCGTCCTCCTCGTCGCTCACCGTGAGCATCAAGATCTTGGTCGTGGGCAGGTCGGCCCGGATCTGCCGGGTGGCCTCGATCCCGTTCATCCGGGGCATGCGCACGTCCATCAGGACCACATCGGGCGCCAGCTCCCTGGCCTTCTCGGTGGCCTCGTCGCCGTTCTCGGCCTCCGCCACCACCTCGATCCCGTCCTCGCTGCCCAGCACGACGTAGAGACCCCGGCGGAACAGCGCCTGGTCATCGGCGATGAGGACCCGGGTCACCTCGCCTTCGAGGCCTCGGTGGTGGTTGTCGGACACGGTGTCGATCCTTCCGTCACGCCCCGTCAGGCCGGTCAGGCCCGTGAGGCCCGGTCAGGCCCCGTCGATGAGGCCGATGTGGCCGTCGTTGCGCCGGTAGACCACGGCGGCGGCGCCCGTGTCGGCGTTGGTGAAGAGGAAGAAGTCGTGGCCCAGCAGCTCCATCTGCAGAACCGCCTCCTCGGGGGTCATGGGCTTGATGGCAAACTGCTTTGTCTTGACGATCCGTGGACCGCCCTCCCCCTCGTCCTCGAGCTGGGTCGCCGCCTGGAAGTCATCGCCCGAGAGGGGCGAGGTCGGGACGACCGGCGAGTGGCGCCGCGGATGGGACCGACCCACCAGCTTGCCCTTGAGCTTCTGCAGGCGGTGCTCGAGCTTGTCCACCACCCGGTCGACGGCGGCGAAGCCGTCGGGAGCGGCGGCGCGGGCCCGCACGATGTGGCCGTGCCCGTGCATGGTCACCTCGCAGACCTCCTTCTCCGGGATCCTCGGGTTCCGCTCCTCGCTGAAGCGCACCTCGGCCCGATCCATCCCGTCGAGGAAGCGCTGGAGACGGCCGAGCTTCTCCTCGACCGTCGAACGCAGGCGCTCCGAGACCTCGACGTTGCGGCTCCGGATGGCGATGTCCACGGCGACCCCTTCTCCTCTTCGCGTCCGACAGAACTGGGCCACGTGCGGCTGACCTGGTCTTTGACCCCACACTCGCCTGCTGAGGGGTTGGCGCGCCGGGCGGTGGCGGCGGAGCCCGGCACCGCCGTCGATGGCACGCTTCGCCCCTTCTCCGCCCCGAGCCGACCACCGGCGCATCGGCGGGCAGGGCTTACTCCTAAGCCGCACCATGCTCAGCAACCACGGGTTGCCTTACGTGGGTCGTTTCGCCTGCGGCTGGCATCGACTTGCAACCACAGACCCGCACGCAGCCCATGGTCGAGTGTAGGCCCACGGCCCACCCGCTACGGGAGGCGTCGGCCCACATAGCAGTCGAGGAGTTCGGCAGCCACTTCCTCGGCCCGGCACCAGGAGGGTGAGCGGAGCAGGGCGCGAGCCCTGGCCACCGCTTCGCGGCGAACGCCAGGAGCGGCCAGGACGCTGGCCAGCACGTGGTCCGAAAGCGCCCACGCCGGTGTCGTGGCTGCCGCCGGCCGCTCCGCCGGCGGACGTCTTTCCTGTCCGGCAAGCACAGCTATGCCATCGGAACGGGCACGCACCACCTTGAGGGGATGGACTAGCCCTTCTGGGCTGGTCACTGGGAGGCCGACCTACGGCCGGCGGGCCGCCACCACGGCGTGGACCTCCCGGGCGCCGCCGGCCCGCAGCACCCTGGCGGCGGTGGCCAGGGTGGCACCGGTGGTGACCACGTCGTCCACCACGATGACGCCAGGTGGGACGGTGGCCCGCCCGCGCACCTGCAGCGTGGGACCGGCCAGGCGCTCGGCGCGGGAGCGCCCCGTCTGGGCCGGGCCCGGCATCCGCCGGAGCAGCGGCCGGCACGGGAGCTGCGCCCCCCGGGCGACGGCAACGGCCAGGAGGCGGGCC
>JALYHF010000100.1 GCA_030776745.1 Actinomycetota bacterium
GCGGCGCATCCTGGTGGCCAACTCCGACGGCCTCGTGGCCGGCGACGACGTGGTGCGCACGCGGTTCTTCGTGTCGGCCGTGGCCGTGGGCGACACCGGGATGCAGACCGGCTACGAGGGCGTGGGGCGCACCCTGGGCTTCGAGCTCTTCGACGAGGTGGACGTGGAGCGGATCGCCCGCTCGGCCGCCGGCCGGGCGGTGGCCAAGCTGGCCGCCCGCCCAGCGCCGTCCGGGCTGGTGCCGGTGGTGATCGGGGCGGGTCGCGGCGCCGTGCTGTTCCACGAAGCTTGCGGCCACGGCTTCGAGGCCGACGCCATCGAGAAGCAGGCGTCGGTGTACCACGGCAAGGTGGGCCAGCCGGTGGCCAGCCCCCATGTGACCCTGGTGGACGACGGCACCATGGCCAGCCAATGGGGCGCCTTCGGCGTCGACGACGAGGGGCGTCCGGCCCAGCGCAACGTGCTGGTGGAGGAGGGTGTGCTCACCGACTACATGTGGGACTTCCTGCGGTCCCGCAAGGCGGGCCGCCCGTCGTCGGGGAACGGCCGGCGCCAGACCTACCAGCACCTGCCCATGGTCCGCATGACCAACACCTACCTCCTGGCCGGCCGGGAGGACCCCGAGGAGCTGGTGCGCCAGACGCCCCACGGGGTGTACGTGGCCCAGATGGGTGGTGGCCAGGTCAACACCGCCACCGGCGATTTCGTCTTCGGGATGACCGAGGCCTACCTCATCGAGGACGGCCAGCTCACCCAGCCCCTCCGCGACGCCAACCTGATCGGCAACGGCCCCGCGGTGCTCCGCAACATCGACGCCGTGGCCGGGGACTTCGCCATGGCCGACGGCGGCGGGATGTGCGGCAAGAACGGCCAGTCCGTTCCGGTGGGGATGGGCCAGCCCACCCTCCGGGTGAGCGGCATCACCGTGGGCGGCACCGCCGCGTGACGGGGGGCCCGGACGACCTGGCGGCGCTCACCGCTCAGGTGGCGGCTCGGGCCAGGGAGGGAGAGCAGGTCGAGGCCTACGCCTCCCGCGGTTCGGACACCGAGGTGGTGGTCTACGGCGGCGAGATCGAGTCGTTGTCGTCGGCCACCTCGGAGGGCGTGGGGATACGGGTGGTGGCGGGCCGGCGCCAGGGCTTCGCCTACGCCGGCTCGCTGGCGGACGACGTGGTCGACCAGACCCTGGCCGAGGCGCGGGACAACGCTGCCTTCGGGACGCCCGACGAGCACCTGGGCCTGCCCCGGCCCGACGGCGTGGCCGCCGCCGACCTCGACCTGTGGCGGGAGGACCTGGCCCGGTTCCCGGCCGAGCGCAAGGTGGAGCTGGCCCTCGACCTGGAGCGACGGGTGAAGGCGGGGGACCCCCGCATCCGGGCCGTGGAGTCGGCCGAGTACGGCGACGGCACGACCGAGGTGGCCGTGTCGACCAACACCGGCATCTCGGTCGCCCACCGGCGGTCGTCGTGCTACGTCTCGGTGTACGCCCTGGCCGGTGACGGCGGCGAGACCCAGACGGGCGCCGGCTACTCCGTGGGCCGCAGCCCCGAGGACCTCGACGTCGACCGAGCCGCCGCCGACGCCATCGAGCGGGCCACCCGCCTGCTGGGCGCGAGGAAGCCGCCCTCGGCCCGGCTGCCGGTGGTCCTCGACAACCGGATCACCACCACCCTCCTGCGGGTGCTGGCCGGCACCCTGAGCGGAGAGGCCGTGCTCAAGGGGCGCTCGCTGTTCGCCAACCGGGTGGGCGAGCAGGTCGGGGTGGGCGGGCTCACCCTGGTGGACGACCCCACCGACCCCGCCGCCTACGGGGCCGCCGCCTACGACGGCGAGGGCCTGGCCTGCCGGCGCAACGTCCTGGTCGACGAGGGGGTGCTGCAGGGCTTCCTGTACGACACCTACGCCGGGCGGCGGGCCGGGGTGGCCTCGACGGGCTCGGCCGTGCGGGGCGGGTTCAAGACGGCGCCCGGCGTGGGCAGCCGGGCTCTCAGCCTGAAGCCCGGCACCCGGACCCAGGAGGAGGTCCTGGCCGAGGTGGGCGAGGGCCTCTTCGTCCAGTCGGTGAGCGGCGTGCACTCCGGCGTCAACCCGGTCAGCGGCGACTTCTCGGTGGGCGCCGAGGGCCTCATGATCCGCGGTGGCGCCCTGGCCGAACCGGTGCGGGAGCTCACCATCGCCTCCACCGTGCAGCGCATGCTCCTCGACGCGGTGGCCGTCGGCAACGACCTCGAGTGGCTCCCCGGCGGGGCGGCCGGCGTCACCCTGGCCATCGCCGCCATGAGCATGAGCGGCGCCTAGGTGGCGCCTGCCCTCAGGGACTACCTCGAGATCCGCACGGCGGCGCCTTCGAGCTTCTCGCCCGACGGGTCGAAGGTGCTGGTCCAGTCCAACCTGCCCGGCACCCCCCAGCTGTACCGAGTCCCCCGGCAGGGCGGCCCGCTGGCGCAGGTGACGGCCCTGGAGGAGCCCGTGGGCGGCAGGTACCTGCCCACCACCGCCGACGTCTTGTTGTGGATGGACCAGGGTGGCAACGAGCGCCACCAGCTGTACCTGGCCCACGAGGACGGGAGCGGCCTGCGCCCCCTGGTCCATCGGCCCGAGTTCATCCACCGGGTGGGCGGGGTGGCCCGGGACGGCTCCCTGGTCTCCTTCGCCTCCAACGCCCGCAACGGGGTCGACTTCGACGTCTTCGTCCTGCCGCTGGCGGGCGACGGCACCGACGGCCAGGAGCCGCGCTGCGTGTTCGACCTCGGGGGCTGGTGCCAGCCGTCGGGCTTCTCCCCCGACGGGCGGTGGCTGGCGGTGGTCCGCCTCACCGAGCGCAACGGCGACAACGACCTGTACCTGGTCGACCTGGTCCTCGGCGACGTCCGGCACGTGTCGCCCCACGAGGACGAGGCGTCCTTCAGCGGGCCCTCGTGGCTGGCCGACTCCTCGGGGTTCTACTTCAGCACCGACTCGGGGCGGGACCGCACCGCCATCGCCCGCTACGAGCTGGCCACCTCGTCGTGGGCGTACGTGCTCGAGCGGGACTGGGACGCCTCCTGCGCCATGGACTGGCCGGGCACGCGCCTGCTGGTGGTCACCAACGAGGAGGGCTGCACCCGGGCCGAGGTCCTCGACCCCGGCACCTTCGAGTCGCAGGGCGAGGTCGTCCTCCCCGGCCGTGGTGTGGCCGACTTCACCTTCTCCGCCGACGGCCGGTGGCTGGCCTTCTCCTTCACCTCGCCCCTCGAGCCCGGCGACGTGTGGGTCTACGATTGCGAGGGGCGGGGCACGACCCGGCTGACGGCCAGCCCCCGGGCGGTGCCCGCCGAGGAGATGGTCGAGCCGGAGCTGCACCGGTTCGCCTCCTTCGACGGCGAGGCGGTCCCGGTGTTCGTCTACCTGCCCCGCCACCGGACGGCCGACCCCGTGCCGGTGGTCGTCATGGTGCACGGCGGCCCCGAGGCCCAGTACCGGCCGGTGTTCAACCCGCTGGTGCAGTACTTCGTGGCCCGGGGTTACGCCGTCGCCGCTCCCAACGTGCGGGGCTCCACCGGCTACGGCAAGCGCTACCACCACCTCGACGACGTGGAGAAGCGGCTGGACGCGGTGGCCGACCTGGCCTGCCTGCACGACTGGCTGGCCGCCGATGGACGCTTCGACCCCGGCCGGGCCGCACTGTGGGGCGCCTCCTACGGTGGTTACCTGGTGCTGGCCGGGCTGGCCTTCCAGCCCGAGCGGTGGGCGGCGGGGGTGGACGTGGTCGGCATCTCCAGCCTGGTCACGTTCCTGGAGAACACCTCCGTGTGGCGGCGGGCCTTCCGCCAGCGCGAGTACGGCTCCCTCGAGTCGGACCGGGACTTCCTGGTCGCGGCGTCCCCGATCACCCACATGGAGCGGATCCGGGCGCCGCTGTTCGTCGTCCACGGCGCCAACGACCCCCGAGTGCCCGTCGGTGAGGCCGAGCAGATCCACCGGGTGCTGCGCGACAAGGGCGTGCGCAGCGAGCTGGTGGTGTACCCCGACGAGGGCCACGGCCTGGCCCGGCTGGCCAACCGGCTCGACGCCTACCCCCGGGCCGCTGACTTCCTGGACGAGGTGCTGGCGCCGTCGTGACCGGCCCTCCACCAGTCCGTGCCCCTCCTCCACGCCATCGTCCTGGGCGTCGTGCAGGGCCTGTCCGAGTTCCTGCCCATCTCCTCGAGCGGCCACCTCGTCCTGGTGCCCTGGCTGTTCGGCTGGACCGAGCTCACCGGCAACCCCGAGCTGAAGCGCACCTTCGACGTCGCCCTCCACGTGGGCACGTTCGTGGGTGCCGCCGCCTACTTCCGCCGGGACCTGGTGGCCTACGCCGGTGCCGCCCTGCGGTCTCTGCGCCGCCGCTCGGTGGAGGGGGACGACGAGCGCCTGGCCTGGCTGCTGCTGGCCTCGTCGCTCCCCGCCGCCCTGGTGGGCGCCGTGCTCGACACCTTCGTGGAGGAGCAGCTGGGCGCCGAGTGGCTGATCGGCGTGATGCTGGTGGTGTTCGGCCTCGTGCTGCTGTGGGCCGACCGCCTGCGGGGCACGCGGCAGGCCGACGCCTTCCGACTGCGCGACGCCCTGCTCATGGGCACGGCCCAGGCCTGCGCCCTCCAGCCCGGCGTCTCTCGGTCGGGGGCCACCATCTCCATGGGGCGCTGGCTCGGGTTCGACCGGGCCGCCGCCGCCCGCCTGTCGTTCCTGATGAGCCTGCCCATCATCGGTGGAGCCGGGCTGTACAAGGGGGTGGACGTGGCCGCCGAGGGCATCCCGGCCGGCTTCGGCCCGGCCTTCGCGTGGGGGATGCTGGCCTCGGGGGTCACCGGCTTCCTGGCCGTGTGGATGCTCCTGCGCTTCGTCACCACCCGCTCGTTCCTCCCCTTCGTGGCCTATCGGGTCGTGGTGGGCGCCGCCGTGGTGGCCATCGCCGCCTCGCCCTTCCGGTAGCCGCCGACCAGCCGCCGACCCACCGTTCAGTTCGCGATAGCCCGCCAACTGCTGGCGGCCTGGCGCGACATGAACAGCCGGAGCTGGCGGACGACCTCCCTGGGACGGCTGTTGGAGGTGACGAAAAGGACCCGCCAGCCGGCCTCCAGGTAGGCGTTGGCCTTGTCGTGGTCATGGTCCCAGACCGATCTGTCCCGATGCGGCTCCCAGCCGTCCACCTCGACGCCCACCCGCTGTTCCGGCCAGGCGAGGTCCAGGATGAGGACTCGACCGGCGGCGACGACCTGGTGCTGCAGGGCGGGCGGCTCGAGGTCGGCGGCCGCCAAGGTCCGGAGCCACCGGGCCTCGAGGTCGCTGTCACCGCCGACCTGGTCGTCCAGCACTCGCCGGAGGCGCACCGTGCCGGGTCGACCTCGCCCGCCGAGCTGCTCGAGACGCACGGAGAGCTCGTCGAGCGTGCACAGCCGTCGCCGGCAGGCGAGCTCGACGATCCTCCGCAGGAGGTGAGGCGAAAGCTGCCCGGCGAGGTCCACGATGGTCCGGCTGGCGGACGACACTCGCAACCCACAGGCCTCGGTGACGTCTCCGGCGATCACGACGGTGGTCGTGTGGCACCTGGCGCCCTCCAGGCGCACTGGTCGACGGGACGGGACGGTGAGCTCCACGGCCCCTCGGAGGATGCCGGGGAAGCCGTGGAGCCCGGCGGCGGCCCGATGCGAGGCGAAGATGCCCGGACCGGCGGCCAGGTACGCGGCCATGAGCGGGCGCCACACCGAGCTGGGAGCACCGGCCACGGCGAGGACCTCCCGTCGCACGGCGACCAGCAGCCCGCGCTCGACCGCCCGCTCCAGGGTCCTGATGCTGCAGCCCGACAGAAGTGCTTGGTGCCGGGAGACGAGGCCATGCTGGCGGGCAGCGACGGCGGCGATGTGGGCCCAGTGGTCGGGGTGCACGAGCGGCGCGGAGGCCTCAGGGGGTGCTGAGGGCAAGGGTGACGGTGGCGCGGGCGATGGCGAAGGCCACGCGGGGCGCCTCGTCGGGCGAGACCGCCACGGTGACGGCCTCGTCGGCCACGTCCACCACCAGGGCCGAGGTCGCCACCGGGAAGGTGGGCTCTCCGGCGTCCTCGGCCACCTCGAAGGTGGCGAGGACATCGACGCGGTCGCCGGCGCGGAGAGGGAGCCGGCCCCGTTCCACCGGCACGGCCAAGGCCCGCCGCCCGGGGGGCACCAGGGCGGCCAGGCCCCGCGTGCCCCAGGGCGCCAGCTTGGCCTCGAGCAGCACCTCGCCGGCGGCGAGGGGCACGAGGGTGGCGTGGCC
>JALYHF010000101.1 GCA_030776745.1 Actinomycetota bacterium
GAGCAGGGATTCGCCGGCTCGGTCGCCCTCGATGCCGATGGAGGCGAGGTCTCCACCATCTACTCGGGCACGGGGAAGATGAACGAACCCGATCCCGAACCCTTGTCGGCCATCATCGAGCGGCTCAACGCCCAACACGGCACCGACTTCACCGACGCTGACCGCCTGGTCTTCGACGCCACCGTCAGCGACCTGGTGGCCGATCAGCAGGTCCAGCTGACGGCCACCAACAACAGCGCCGAGAACTTCGCCGTGGTGTTCCCCTCCATGTTCGAGCAGGCGTTGTTGAGCCGGACCGACCGCAACGAGAAGGTGGTGTTCAAGTACCTCGACGACCCCGAGCTGGCCGCCGACGTAGCCAAGTACTACGCCATCCAGGTGCAGGCCCAGGCCAAGGTCGCCTACCAGGAGAACTGTCCGATCGGCGAGCTCCTCGGTCCCGACCGCGAGTCACAGCACCTGGAGTACAAGGCGACGCTGCGGACCCACGCGGCCACCGGCCAGCACTTCAAGCCCTTGGAAACGGCGGTGCTGAAGACGATCGCCGCCTTCGCCAACAGCCGCCAGGGCGGCACGCTGCTCATCGGCGTCGCTGACGACGGCTCCGTCAGTGGCCTCGACGCCGACTACGCCTCGTTGGCGAAGGCAGGCAAGCAGCCTCGCGACCTGTTCGCCCTGCACCTCACCAACATCGTGGTGGCGTCCATGGGGCCGGCGACCGCCGCCGATGTCTCGGTCCAGATCCACACCGTCGACGCCCACGACCTGTGCCGAGTGCATGTCAGGCCCAGCAGCTTTCCCGTGGACGCCACCGTCACAGTCGACAAGAAGGGCCAGTTCGAGAAGAAGACAGCCTTCTACGTGCGGCTCGCCAACGGAACCCATGAGATCACCGACTCGGGGCAGCGGCAGAAGTACATCGCTGGTCGATGGCGAGCGACATCCACGAATGACGTGGGCGACTGATGGGAGCTCCCGGCACCTGCTCGTCCTGGCCCGGCGAAGGCCCCTGAGGGCGTCGTGCCAAGTGCGTGCGGACCTGCTGTCCCTGGGCCGAATTCGGACGCCACTGGCGACAGCTGCGGCATTATTGCGCACCGCATCGGTGCCGTACTCGCGCGGTCTGGTCTGATGCTATCGGGGCCGCCAGCTGCGTCGTGCAGCCCGGCGCATCGGACGACTCTGAAAGGGAACC
Source organism: Actinomycetota bacterium (assembly GCA_030776745.1). Taxonomy (GTDB): domain Bacteria; phylum Actinomycetota; class Acidimicrobiia; order Acidimicrobiales; genus JALYHF01. The sequence goes on from JALYHF010000101.1 coordinate 1,196, forward strand.
ACTGTTCTCACCTGGCTGAAACCTCTTTCGATCGACGCGAACGCTTGACGAATTGTCTTTCAAGGTGGCCAACTTGTACTCGTCATATGCCGCTAGATTCGGATCTTGGAACATGGTTAGTCCCGCGCTGGTCGACACAGCAGTGCCCGTGCCGTTCAAGAGGCCCGGGTCGACGACGTCCGCTCCTGAATACAGAAATCGCCCAGCAGCGTGATCGATCAAGCGATTTCTTCTATTAAGACCGTCTCGGCGGTGGTCGAATACTATCTGAGCTTATTTATCATCTTCCCAGCGCTTCGTCTCTTCCGGATCCTCGTCGGCCTGATCCTGCGCCTTGTCGTTCTCCCACTTGTCAGACTCCTCTGGATCTTCCGGACTTTGGAGCTTACCCACCTGCATCACCTTTCCCTTTCGCCATCCCCAGCACTGACGACGTTTCTTCACCGCTTTCCATCTTGGCGTCGTGTGCAATCAGCTTTCGCGCGAAAACGACGATGTTCCCTTCTGACTCGCGCCAGGTCCATACGAGGCGCGTTTCGAACAGAGTCGGTTCACTGGCAGGGACCGGAACGGTCACTAGTAGATCGTCAGACACGGTTTCTCCAGGTTCGATCCATTGGTGCTCCGCAAGAATCGGGAAGACCGTCAGCTTCTGCCATTTGATCTGTCCCGCCTCCTCGGGAATCGATGAGATCCGGCTTAGTCGTAAGCCGGTACCCTCCTGAGCTAGTTCAACTACGGACGTGCCGATATTCTTAACGGTAACGCGAGCATGCAGGAGGCGCTCTTTACCGGTTGAGCGCCATTCGCCTGACATGCCGACTTCGAGACGCGGACGATAGGTGCGTTCCTTCACAAACTTGAAATAGGCCCAAATGGCGCCTACTACGACTGCGACCGCAGTCGTCGCTGCCTGAACCGTCTCGACGACCGTCTTCAGATCCGCAAGCGGCGAGGAAGACGGTGGAGAGGCGTTCACCTGCGCAATTAGCCCAAAGAGTTGGCTCATCTGATATTTCCTTTTGTGGCGACATGGCAGTCCACTGAGAGGCCCAGAGGGACAGGGTGCGCAGACCGCGTCGCGGCAGCACGCCCCGAACCCGTCCCCGTCATCTTACAAAGCATGCCTCACTCCTTAACGACTTGACCAAGGTGAGGGCGCGATCTACCTGTGGGCGCGATCGCAGGTCTTCCCCGCGCATCAGGCGCCGGGATCTCGTTGCTGGCTGCCCCTGGGACAGCCCCAGATCGTGCAGACGGTAGATGAGCGGAGTGCCGTAGCGTGTGGTGGGAGGCAGCACACTTCGAGCTGACAGACACCGCCTCTGCAGCCGGCGGAGCGCCCCGCGAAGCGGCGGCGGCGCGTGCATGGAGCTCGCGACTTCGTTCACCTGATGGCCGAGGCGGACGCCATGGATTACCGGGCGATGCAGTGGTGCCAGCGATGATGGAGGAGTGACGGTTTCAGGGCCCATGTCCGTGGTGGCGCCCGGGAACTGTCACAGTTCGGGGTGGGTTCCCGAGCCCGGTCTGACCCGCATCTGTGCCTGACGCCTCAGGTTGTCCTGATAATGATTTGTCGGCCGGGCTCCGAGGTTCCCATCCGGCACCCACCGTCGGACGGAATGACTACTAGTGCTCTCGCGCGTAAGTCATTGTGACTTACGCGGCCATCAGCGGACGGCCGTCGTAGGTCCAGCGGAACGGTGCCGCGCGGCGGTTGTAGTCCTTGATGAAGGCGATGATGCGCTCGGCCAGGTGGTCGACGGAGTCGAACTCACCCCGTCGCAGCACACGTCGCTCGAGGATGGAGAAGAACAGCTCGACCTGGTTGAGCCAGGAGGCGTGCGTGGGCGTGAAGTGCAGGTGCACGTGGGGGTTCGCCTCCAAGAACTGGCCCACCTTGGCAGTGGTGTGGGCCGAGAGGTTGTCGACGATGCAGTGCAGGTCGAGGCCCGTTGGCGTCTGGGTGACGAGGTCGTTGAGGAAGTCCACAAAGTTGTCGGACTTCGTGGAGTCGGTGACCCAGCCGGCCACGGTGCCCTCGTGCACGTTGAGCCCCGCAAAGAGGACCGCGGTGCCGTGGCGGCGGTACTCGAACTCACGGCGCACAGGGATGCCGGGGATGGCGGGGCGGGTGGGGTTGACCCGGCTCTTGGCTTGGATGCCGGACTTCTCGTCGACCGACCAGACAACAGCGTTCTCCGGCGGATTGAGGTAGAGCCCGCATACATCCCCGGCCCGCTCCCAGAAGTCGGGGTCGTGGCTGGTCATCCAGGATTCGACCTGCCAGGGCTTCAGGTCAAGTGCCTTGCAGATGCGCCACGCCTGCGAGGCCGAGATGGGCACGCCGTGGCCGGCCATCGCCTCGGCCAGTGCATCCATCGTCCAGCGCGTGGCTCCGTCGGGAGGCGGCTCGGTCACCGTCTTGACCAAACAATAACACGTCGTCGTGGTCGTACACACACGGACGCCCGGGCCGATCTTCGTCCTCCAGGCCGGCCAGCCCGAACTGGGCGTAGCGGCCCCGCCACATGCCCACCTGGTTGTAATGGAGGTCCACCAGGGCGGCGATGTCCCGGTTGGTCATCCCATCTGCTGCCAGCAGAAGGATCCGAGCGCGCCTCGCCATGCGCGCTTCCACCGTCCCCGCCCG
>JALYHF010000102.1 GCA_030776745.1 Actinomycetota bacterium
GGGCGGCGACGGGACGCCTGGTGGCGGCGGCGCCATACGTGTCCGTGCCCCTGCCCGCCCTGTTCGCATCGGGGCTGGAGGAGGAGGCCGCGGCCCAGATGGACCGGGGGAGCCAGGCCATCGAGCGCCGCCTCGGAACCCCCCCCGACCGCCGAACCTGGGTGGCCGGGGAGCGCCTCGACGGGGCGACGGTGAACCGTCTGCGACTGCAGCAGGTCGACCGCATCGTCATCCCGGAGAACCTGATGACGCCGGTGGACCGACCGGTCACGCTGGCCCAGCCCTTCGAGCTCGACGTCGGCAGCGTTCGCCGTCCCCAGGTGGTGGCGGCCGACAACGCCATGACCGCCCACTTCGCCGACGGCGACGACCCCGTCCTCGCCGCCCACCGGCTCCTGGCCGACCTGGCCGTGGTGTACTTCGACCGCCCGGGCCACACCCGGGCGGTGGTCGCCGTCGCCCCGGAGTCGTGGCGGCCCACCAGGCCGTTCCTCGAGACCCTGCTCGAGGGGCTGGCTTCGAGCCCGATCGTCTACGCCACGACGCTCGACGGCGTGTTCACCAAGGTCCCACCGGCCACCACCACCGCCGGCACCCCCCTGGTGCGAGGTCTCCAGCCTCCACCCGAGAGCGCTGGAACGCTCCCCGCCGCCACGTTGGCCACGTCTCGGCGCCGGCTTGAGTCCTTCGCCAGCATGCTGGAACCCGCCAACCCCCTCGATGAGACCCTCGAGGAGCTCCTGCTGGTGGCCGAGGCGGCCGGCCTGCGGTCCCGGCAGCGCAACGAGTACCTCGACGCCCTCGACGAGCGCATCACCGCCCAGACCAGCCTCATCCAGGTGCCCGAGAACCCGTCCATCACCCTGACGGCTCGCACCGGCGAGATCCCCGTCACCATCCTGAGCCACGCCGGCTACCCCGTACGCCTCCAGGTCGAGCTGGCCAGCGTCAAGCTCGACTTCCCCCGGGGAGCCGCCCGACGCCTGGACCTGACCCGGCGCAACACCACCGAGCGGTTCCCGGTCGAGGCCCGGACTTCGGGGGCCTTCCCCCTGCGGGTCCGCCTCCTCTCCCCCGATGGCGGCCTGGTCGTCGGGCGCAGCGAGTTCACGGTGCGCTCCACCGCCGCGTCCGGGGTGGGGGTGCTGCTCTCCGTCGGCGCCATGGGCTTCCTGGTCCTGTGGTGGGCCCGCCACCACAGCCGGGCCCGGCGCAACCGGCGTCTCGTGCCTGCATGAGGGCGCGGGAGGGGTCTTCCACGGGCACGGCTGGCCCGGAGGCGCCCCCCGCGGGCACGCCGAGGACCGCCGGGGCCAGGCCCACGCTGTCCCGCAGCACGGCGGTGATGGCCGCCGGCACCCTGTTGTCGCGGCTCACCGGGTTCGGCCGGCTCGTCGCCCTGGCCTACGCCCTGGGCTTCACCCGCCTCACCGACACCTACAACCTGGCCAACGTCACACCAAACATCGTCTACGAGCTGGTGCTCGGGGGCGTGCTCTCGGCCACGCTCGTGCCCGTGTTCGTCGACCGGCTGGCCACCGACGACGAGGACCAGGCGTGGCGGGCCATCTCCGCCGTGGTCACGACCGCCGCCGTGGTCCTGGGGGCCCTCACCGTGCTGTTCGTCGTGCTGGCGCCGGGGATCATCCGGCTCTACACCCTGGCCAACGACACCGCGTCGGCCGACGACCAGCGGGCCGTGGCCACCGCCCTCCTGCGCATGTTCGCCCCCCAGGTGGCGTTCTACGGCATGGTGACGGTGACCACCGCCCTGCTCCAGGCCCATCGCCGCTTCGCCGCGCCCATGTTCGCCCCCGTGCTCAACAACCTGGTGGTAATCGGAGTGCTCCTCGCCCTCCCCAGGGTGGTGGACGAGGTGTCCCTGTCGGCGGTACGGCGGGATGGCGGCGCCCTCGCCCTGCTGGGCATCGGCACCACGGCCGGCGTGGCAGCCATGGCGTTCGCCCAGCTGCCCTCGCTGTGGAAGGCCCGCGTGCGGCTGCGTCCGGTGTGGGAGCCCGGCCACGAGGCGGTGAGGACGGTCCTGCGCCTCTCGGGGTGGACGTTCGGCTTCGCCGCCGCCAACCAGGCCGCACTGTGGCTGGTGATCGTCCTGGCCAACGGCCGCCCCGGGGACCTGTCCGCCTACCAGGCCGGGCAGATCTTCTTCCTACTGCCCCACGGCGTATTCGCCGTGTCGGTGATGAGCGCCCTGCTGCCCGACCTGTCCGAGCGCTGGTCCCTGGACGACGTCGACGGCTTCCGCAGCCGGGTGGGGATCGGCTTGCGGACCATCGGCGCCGTGCTGGTCCCCGCGGCGGTGGGCTATCTCTGCCTGGCCCGACCGGTGGTGAGCGTGGCCCTCGAGCACGGCGCCCTGGGTGCCGGCTCGGCCCGCACGACCGCCGACGTGCTGGCCCTGCTCGCCATCGGCCTGCCGGGGTTCAGCGCCTACCTCTTCCTCACCCGCGCCTACCAGGCCATGCAGGACACCCGAGCCATGTTCCTGCTCTACCTGGT
>JALYHF010000103.1 GCA_030776745.1 Actinomycetota bacterium
CGCCGACGCCGCCACTCGCACGATGGTCGCTCCCGCCGGGACCGGCCCCTCGGGCGGCGCCCCCACCACGGCCCGGGCCAGGCGCCGTCCCACCTCCGTCGCCGTGGCCACCGGCCCGACCCTCCCACCGTCGGCCTCGGCCGTCAGGAGGACGACCGGCACGCCCGAGCGCAGGGCGGCACCGGCCAGCCCGGCCGCTCGGGAGGCCGCGGCCTCGACGGCCTCCTCGTCGGGGCCCCGGAGGTCGACGGCGATGACGAGGACCCGATCGGCCGGTGCTTCCAGGTCCTTCACCACCACGGCCCCGGTGCGGGCGGTGGCCGGCCAGTGGACCAGCCTGATGGGGTCACCAGGGACGTACTCCCGCGTGCTTCGGACCATGTCGGCCGCCGGGGCCGTCGCCCATCCCTCCTGGCTGCCCGCTGTCCCGCCCCCGAGGGGCAAGGGAAGGGAGACGTCCACGGGGCGGGGGCCGACATCCATGGCGCGCTCGAGCACCACCTCGATCCGCCGTCGCCACCAGAACAACCCGAGCGGTGCCGCCGAGCGCACTTCGACGAGCACCCTTTCCACCACACCCCGACGGCTGGGGACGACCGGCATCGCGCCGGCCGCCGGCGGCTCGACCCGCATCCAGGGGCCGGGAGGGTCGAGGGCCCGAGCCTTCATGGGTGAGCGGGGCCCCGAGACCTCGACGGACAGCGAGGCGGGGCGCATGGCGGTGGCGTCGCGGGGAGCGACGACCGCGATCCGCGACTGGGCCAGGCCGGGGGCGGGCAGCACGGCCGCCGCCGCCACCACAGCGGCCACGCCCACCAGCACCACCACCACCCACCCCGCCCCAGTCGTGCGGGCCACGGCCAGGAGGGAGAGCCAGACGGCGAAGAGGGACCAGGTGGGCCGAGCCAGGGCCCGGGGCCGCAGCGACCGCCACCCCCGCCGGCCGACGGGCCGGTTCATCCCCGGGGGACGGGCAGCGTGTCGAGGACCCCCTCCACGACGGCCGAGGCCGCGCCGAGGTCGCTCCCTCCGGCGAGCAGGACCCGGTGGGCTAGGGCGGGCCGGGCGACGGCGCGGACGTCGTCGGGGACGACGTAGTGCCGGCCCTCGAGGGCGGCGTGGGCCTTGGCCGCGTGGAGCAGGCTGAGGCTGGCCCTGGGGCTGGGCCCGAGCGTGGCATCGGGGTGGTTGCGGGTGGCGGTGGCCACGTCGATCACGTAGTCGGCCACCGCCGGGGCGCAGAAGATGGTCCGCACCGAGGCCATGGCGTCGGCCAGGTGGTGCGGCGCTGTGACCGCAGGCAGAGCCTCCAGCGAGTCGGTGCCGCCCGTGCCCAGGAGCAGCTCGCGCTCGGCGTCGCGGTGAGGGTGACCCAGCGCGATCACCAACCCGAAGCGGTCGCGCTGGCCCTCGATCAAGGAGAACGTACCGGTGTGCTGGACGGGGTTCTGCGTGGCGACCACGAAGAAGGGACGGGGCAGCTGGTGGGTCTCGCCGTCCACGGTCACATGGCGCTCCTCCATCGCCTCGAGCAGCGCCGACTGGGTGCGTGGGGTGGACCTGTTGAGCTCGTCCATCAACACGACGTGGGCGAACAACGGGCCGGGCCGGAACACCCAGGCCTCGCTGTCGCGCTGGAACACCGACACGCCGGTGAGGTCGGCCGGCAACAGGTCAGGCGTGCCCTGCACGCGCCCGAACGAGCCGCCCACCGAGCGGGCCAGGGCCTTGGCCAGCAGCGTCTTGCCCACGCCGGGCACGTCCTCCACGAGCAGGTGGTGCCCGGAGAGGAGCGCCACCACCGTGAGGCGGATGGCCTCGGGCTTGCCCCGGATGACCCGGCCCAGGTTGTCGGCGATGGCGCCGGCCAGGTCGGCGAGGTCCTCGTATCCGGTCGGCGAGGGCGAGCCGACAGCGGTGCGCGAAAGGGTCACCTCGGCATATCGGTCGAGGGCGACGGCCACTTGATCGGCGTCGGCCGCGCCGATGGGCGGAGAGGGCAGCGTGAGCCGGGGGGAACCGTGCACCTGCGCCTGCTGGAGGAGAGGCGTACCTCTCGAGCGCCGTCGTCGACTGTTCGTCGAGATCTCCGATAATTGCCCCAAGCGGCTGGGTACATTGGAGAAGCCATGGGTGAGGACCGTCGCGAGGAGGTTCGTCGCTTCCGGCGAGCCCTGGAAGGGTTGATCGGGATACACGCGACCGACGGCAATCGGGTCGACGTCCTCCGCAACGGCGACCGCATCTTCCCGGCGATGTTCGAAGCCATCCGGGGGGCCACGTCCACCATCGACTTCCTCACCTTCGTGTACTGGGTCGGGGACATCGGCAAGGAGTTCGCCGAGGCTCTGGCCGAGCGGGCGGAGGCGGGTGTGCGGGTGCGGGTCATCCTCGACGCCCTCGGCGCCTACGACCTCGACGACGAGGTCATCCAGATCATGGAGAAGGCCGGGGTGACGGTCGAGCGCTTCCGGCCCGTCCAGAAGCTCAAGTTCTGGGAGAGCAACCACCGCACCCACCGCAAGGTGCTCATCTGCGACGAGAACGTGGCCTTCACCGGGGGCATCGGCATCGCCGACGAATGGCGGGGCGACGCCCGCGACCGCTCGGAGTGGCGGGACACCCACTTCCGGGTTCGGGGGCCGGCGGTCTGCGGTCTCCGAGCGGCCTTCGTGCAGAACTGGGTGGAGACCGCACACGACCCCTTCGACGAGGGCGTCGACCGGTTCCCCGAGCAGCCCACCGACGGCCCGACGCCCATCCAGGTGCTGCGGGGGGCGGCCGAGTCCGGCTGGAGCGACATGAGCACGCTGTTCCGGATCCTGCTCCTGCTGGCCCGCCGCCGCGTGCGCATCACCACTGCCTACTTCGTTCCCGACGACCTCACCTCCGACCTGCTCTGCCGGGCCGCCCAGCGGGGTGTGGAGGTCGAGATCCTGGTGCCTGGGCCGCACATGGACAAGCGGTTCGTGCAAGTTGCCAGTGAGTCGGAGTTCCAGCCGCTGCTCGACGCGGGGGTGAAGCTGTGGGCCTACCAGCCGTCGATGCTCCACGCCAAGGTGATGACCGTCGACGGCGTGGTGGCCAACGTGGGCTCGTCGAACTTCGACGCCCGGTCGTTGCTGCTCGACGACGAGGTCAACCTGGTTATCTTCGACCCCCAGGTCACGTCCGAGCTCGACGCCCACTTCGACCACGACCTGGACCGCTCCGAGCCCATCGAGGTGGGCCAGTGGGCCCACCGGGGACCGTTCCAGCGGGCCAAGGAGGCCGCCACCAGCCTCGTCGACGAACACCTCTAGCGGCGAGGGACGAACGTTTCCTGGGCCCCCGCTGGCCGCTCGCAAGCTCTGTCGCCTTCAGCGCTTCTCCCAGGGCAACACGTCCACCTCGGAGCGGTGCCACACCGGGTGGTCGCCGGAGGTCTCCACGTTGAAGCCGTAGTCATAGGTGATGGAGCCACCGATGGTCCCGCCGATGACGGTGAGAGCGGCGGCGACCACGCTGAGCACCAGTACGACGGGGCCGGTGTGAGTGTCGGCGTTGTAGGCGAACCAGCGCAGGGCGATGTCGACCAGCACCACCACGGTGAGGGCGACCATGGTCCATGCATGGGCGTTGACCGTGCGGCGGGCCTGGGTGCCCTTCTCGGTGGACTTGAGCCAGTCCCAGAACCCGGTGAGAGCCGTGAACACCCCAATGAGGGCGCCGCCGACGAAGGTGAACGTGCCCGCCCGGTAGAAGTCCCGGGCCCACTCCTGGTTCTGGCCGATGAACGAGATCACGTCGAAGGCGGCGGCCAACATGTAGGCGCCCACGGGGATGTCGGAGAGGGCGGGGTGCAAGGGCTTGCCGGCCCAGCCCCGCAGGC
>JALYHF010000104.1 GCA_030776745.1 Actinomycetota bacterium
CCAGGGTGGGGGTGGGCCGCTCGTGGATGCGGCGGTCGTCGGGGCGCACCACCGCCCCGATGCGAAAGGCCAGGCGCCGCACCAGGGGGGTCAGGACCAACGTGGTGCCGAGAGCGACGGCGAGGACGATCAGGTAGCCGCGCATGGCGGCTCAAGGTTGTCACGCAAGGGGCGTGCTGCGCGCTAGTGGCCGCTGCCGCCGTCAGGAGTGCTCCGACACGGTTTCAGCTGGCGGCGGCATCACGGGTCCCACCGTGGACCTGTCACGACATGGTCAGGTTCTCGGCGTTGGCGGTGTCTTGCCGGCCGAACGCCGCAAACCGTCGTTGGCATTGCGCCACACCTCGCCGACGGTGGAGAGGATGATGGCGATGTCTCCCCACGGTGACCAGTGCTCGATGTAGTAGTTGTCCAGCCGGGCACGACGCTCGATCGAGGTGTCACCCCGGAGGCCGTGAACCTGAGCCAGGCCGGTGAGCCCGACTGGGAGACGATGCCTGTCCTTGTAGCCCCGCACCGTCGGACTGAACTGTTCCACAAAGTGGGGACGTTCGGGACGGGGGCCCACCAGCGACATCTCCCCGATCAGGACGTTCCACAACTGGGGTAGCTCGTCGAGACTGAGCGGCCGCAGCAGTCGGCCCACCCCCGTGCGCCGGTCGTCTTCGGACACTGACCAGGTGACGTCGCTGTCGTCGTTCACCCGCATGGTCCGGAACTTCAGCATATCGAAGCTCCGACCGTGCTGACCGATCCGCCGCTGACGGAACAGTACAGGGCCGGGGCTGCTCACCCTCACGGCCAGGGCGATAGTCCCCAATAACGGCGCCAGCACCAACAGACTGGACCCAGCGACCGCGACATCGAACGCACGCTTGGCCCGAAAGGCCCGGTGGGCGGTGGCCCGGCGGCGGAGGTGCAGCAGCGGAAAGCCCAGCTTCTTGTCGATGCTGGCCTGTGCTGGGACGAAGCCCATCTCGAAGAACCGGGGCACGACCATGATCTCCACGTCGTCCAGGACGACTGAGCGCAGGACATCGACCAGTCTCTGATCGGTGGTCAAGCCGAACGCCACAATAACGTGCGAGACGTTGCGCTCAGCGAGGACTCGACGGAGGTCGTCGACCACGCCGAGTAGCGGGACGGAGTCGTCCGATCGGGAAGGGTCGAAAAGCAGGTCGTCGACGATGCCGACCGGGCGCAGGCCTTGCTCGGGGTGCTGCTGGAGAAACTGGGTTACGTCGGCACCGACGACGCCGGCACCGATCACGATGGTCTCGCGCAGTAAGCGCCCTTGCCGCCGCTGGCGACGGATCCACCCGGAGGCGAAAGCGCGCCCGGCCACCACCAGCGCGGCGCTGAGGGGCGCCTGCAATAGCGCTCCAGGGCCGAGCGGCACCACGGAGTCGACCAGAGCCAGCAAGAAGAGTGGGGCGGCGAGCCGTCCGAGCAGTTGCGGCAGCCCCTCGAGCGTCGGCGCAGCCAAGCGACGCCCGTACTCACCCGAGCAGGCCAGCACCATCAGGGTGCCTGCGGCATAGGACACAGCCACGAAGGGGTGGGTCTGCACTAGGGCGGCGGCGCCGAGCAGGGCACCGAGGTCGACCACGACCAGCAGTAAGCCCGTCAGGTCAGCACTGGCCAGCGCAGGGCCCAGACTCATGGGCTTTCCTTGCCACAAGGCTCTAAGTCCGTCACGGCGTATTTCGCTATATTGCACTCCGTACCCTCGCCCTCGCCGTCGCCCAGGACGGACGTCTGCAGCTGCTTCAGACGTCACCCCTGGGGCCGCGACTCTAGGCGCGCTCCCATCCCGGAGGTGAGCCCTTCGAACAAACCGTCACAGCAATGTCATGATCAGGTTGCTGCGCCAACGCGGGGCACTGGTACCGACGGCTCTCCGGCGCCTGGAATCGCACCATCCGACCGAGACCACTCAAGCACGGCCCAAAACAGAACTCATTCAATTGTACCGACCGACTTCTCCTTCGCTAGGTCAGACGCTTTGGGCCCCCGGATCGCATACGAGCTCAATGAATTGTGACCGCACTTCGCTCACTGCACCGACGGCCCGGGTAGTGCAAGCTCCGGTCGTCGTACGTGCTTCTTCCGTAGTGTAAATAAGTGGCGAGACGGCGTCAGTGAAACCGCCGGCCAAAGGGGGCTCCGCTTAGAAGCCTCCGAGTCTCATGCGGATGGCGTTCCGCCATCCGCATGACCCTGCTTCGTTCCGGTCGTGGTGCCCACCAGGATGAAGGGGCCCGAGGGTGACGTCGCCCGGTACACCTTGTAGCGGGCCACCGACGATGTGGAGGGGGTCCAAGCCAGGTCGATAGTGCGCTTGATGGCCTTACCCCAAAGAGCGGTGGCTGCCGGACCGGCAAGGCTTTTTGTCGTCGTTGTGGTTATAGGTGGGGCCGTCGTGCTTGTCGCCAGCGCTGCGGTCGTGGTCGTCGTCGCCGGGCCACCGGTGGCGCCGAACAGCTCGAGGAAGCGGGCCGCGGCCAAGGCGAAGTTCCCGGTCATCATCTCATGAGGTTCACCGGTCGGCACGTCGTACTCGAAGTACATGTGGTAGGCGACGTTGTTGTTGGCGATCCAGGCGTCCATCTGCTCGATGAAGTACGGGTTGTCGCCCCCGCCGTGGCCATCGCTTGGCTTCGCCAGAGCCCACTCGGGTAGGTCATGGGCTTGCCGTGCTGGGCAGCGAAGCTCTTATGCCACTGCAGGCCGTAGCTCTGGGTGAGCATGGTGCTCCACCGCTTCACCGGTTCCTCCCCTCCGGTGGCCCAGCCCTGGTCGTAGACGTCTATTCCGACGAAGTCGACGTAGGCGTCGCCGGGGCAAGCCTCCTCTAGGGGGAAGGAGAGGAGGAACCAAGGACTGGGGTCCACTCGAACCGTAATCTGGTGATCTGCGCATGGAGCCCACTACCTGCCGCCAGTAGGCGGCAAACGAGTGAGCGTCATTTATGACGGACCATGAGAACCAGTTGCCGTGAACTCCAGCCCAAGGGATGATGGCGTCCCCCTCTCCATTGTTCACGAACCGCTGTGCCAGCCTCTGAAGGTGGCGTTGTAGGAGACCTACACTGCCTCTGGGCGCTGGCGGTGCGCCCGTACGTCCTCGCCTGATCCGCCAGCTCGCTTTTCACCCACCTGCGGCGGCGACACTGTGGGCATCGCATTGGATTTCTTGGGCAGAGGTGTTGTGCCCGAGACGGGGAAGTAGTAGTCGTCAGGAAGGGTGTCCCGCCGCTTGGCGATGCGGTTGATGACCACGCCGAGCAGGTTCGCCCCCGCCCCTCGGAGCTGCAGGACCGCTCGTTCGAGATCAGCCAGGTCGCGGCGACGCGCCTCGACCACCAGGATGACGTGACGGGTCATGGCGGCAGCGATGACCGTCTCGGCCACACTGTTGACTGGCGGAGTGTCGACCAGGACTATCCGCTCAGGGCCCGGGTGAAAGTCGAGCAGGCGCGGTAGAGCCAGGCCAAGCACCTCGGAAGGATGTCGATCGGGTGTCCCAGCGGGGATGATTCCCAGGCCGGGATGAAAGCTGGTCCGGACCAGGGAGGCGATGTCGGTGACTGCGTCGGTGTCACTGACTCCCGGATCGAACGCCACCCCGAGGTAGTCGTGGAGCACCGGCCGCCGGAGGTCCCCGTCGATGACCAACACGTCGTAACCCGAAGAAGCCATGGCCCAGCCCAGGTTGGCCGTCACCGTGGACTTTCCCTCCCCCACGGAGCACGACGTCACGGTGATGGCGGCGGAGGACGCCTGATCTGAAAATAAGGCGAACTCCACGTTGGCCCTTAGACGCTGATACGCCTCCACCACGCGCGGGTGGTGGCCGCTTTGGAACAACTCGGCAGGCCTGCTGGCCACGCTTAACCGCCGTGACATCACCGGGATCTCGCCCAACACGGTCGCGCCGAAACGACGCCGGATCTCCTCCGCAGTGTCGAGCCGGCCTCTGATGGCTGCCATAACCAAAGCTGTGGCCACCGCTGAGAAAATCCCGAGCACAGTGCCGCTGAGGAGAATTGCCGGTTTGGCAGGAGAGAATGGAGCATCGGGCGGTCGGGCCGGATCCAACACGTCGAGGAGGAAAAGTCCGTTTGCCGGCTGCCGCTGTGCCAACTCGGCAGCGGCGGCGTCAGCCAAGGGAGCAACCGCGTCGCTCCTCGTGCTGACGGCGTACACGTGGAGGACTCCAGTCCCCGGCTCGGCGTTCGCGGCGATATCTACATCTGCGGCGCCGATCGCCGGTGGCAGCTGCGCTCGCGAGGCCGCCTCGACGGAACGGCTCTCGGCGGCGGCGACCAGGGCGGGCATGACGAACTCGACGGCCTGTACCGTGCCGAATTGAGCCCTCTCGGGATCAGGCTGCACGAGAACCGTCGTGGTCGCTCGATAGCGCGGAGCCGGCACGAAAGCGGCTGCCAGCGACACGGCGAGGCAGAGCACAAACGCTGCTGCCGCGAGAAGACGGTGACGCTGCAGCGCCTGGATCAGGTCGTTTAGCTGCACCCCGCCTCCGCCTCTACCATATTGGCGCCCGCTGCTCGGAGACCATGTGCCACTATGCTCCTCTCAGCTACGAGCCGTTCGGAAGGCCAGGCCCGTATACAGGATAACCGCCGTCCGGCGCCCTCAGGGCCCCGGCCCTCTCCTCTCGGGGGCACGTCATCGGAACGTGGTGGATGGATTTCGACATCTCGCCCGATGCCGCCCAACGAGATCTCGGCTTGGCAATCGCCGGCAGCTTTCCCCTCATCTTCGATGTCATCCCGGAGATTCGCTCCTCCTCGTGGTGCTCCTGGCCCTCGATTTGGCGGTGTCGGTGCCGAGCGACACTTTCAGCGCCGCCCTCATCGGCTTGCAGCGCTACGATCTGATCAACGCGACGCTCATCGCCGTGAACGTGGCCCAACCCTTGGCGTGGGCCGTCGTGCTCTCTGTCAGTGGCGGCCTGGTTTCTCTCGGAGCGGTTACCGCAGCCATCGGGCTGGCGGGCCAGGCCGCTCGCTTCCTGCTGGTGCGCCGCCTCGTGCCGGAACTGTCGCTACCACCGGCCAAGTTCGACCGCAGCCCGGTGCTCCCGTTCGCCAGCCTCTCCGTGTGGTTTACCCTGAGCGACATTGCCCTGATCGTGTGCTCACGCCTCGACACCGTCGTAGTCGGCCTCATCCTCGGTGTGCTCCGGCCGGCATCTACGCAAGTGGCCAAAAGTTGGCGATGATGGTGGAGCGGCTCAGCCATCCTGTCGCGAAGACCTTCTTTCCCTATTCGGCCGAGCTGACCGCTCGAGATGATCCCGAGGGCCTGCGCACCGCTGTGCTCATCGGCACACGCCTCAGCCCGGGGATCGGTGCGCCTCTGTGTCTGGTCCTAGGCCTGCTGGCCGGGCCGGTGCTCGACGTCTGGGTCGGTCCGGCGTTTATGGAGTCGCGCCTGGTTGTCATCTATCTGACCGGTGCCGCCGCCATCAAGGTCGTCATGTACACCGGCGTGGTTGCCCTCGGTGGCATGGGTGAGGCTCGTTAGCCCTCTGGTGGCATCAGCCGAAGCGCTGCTGAATCTAGGGTTTGAGCCTGGTCCTCCGCACAAGCATGGGGGGGGAGCGGTGTTGCCCTGGCCACCTTGCTGGCCTCGGGGATCGCCGAGTTGCTCTTCATGTTGCCGCTGATCTGTCACCGCCTTGGATCGCCATGAGCACCTTCGTTGCCGCCTTGGCGAGAGCCCACTTACCCCCCCGCCACCGCCGCTGTCGCCATTGCGTCGTCATTGGCGTCGGCGACCTGGACGGGGCGGTGAGCCTCATGCTTGCGACCGCCGCTATCGGCCTCGCGTACCTCATCGTGTTCGCGATCAGTGGCGTGCAGTCGGACGAAGGGAGGGCACTGTGGGCTCGCCTCAGGCCTGCGGTTCACCGCCCGTAGGCTGGGCCGGTGGACACCGGATCAAACGAAGGAAAGCAACACCGCACCCGAACTAGCCAGGGCGTACCAGCTCGTCGAGGGCAGCCACAGTACGGGGAGCCGCACGACGGTGAAGGTACACCGGCCGGAGGAAGCAGAGCGGAATCCGCAAGCGGATGGCCGCAGGCAACCAGTGACAGGTTGCCGTTCGCCCGTGGACCCGAGGAGCCAGCAATGACAGTCACACCTGACGACATCGCCTCGAAGAGCTTTCTGGCCGCCATGCGTGGATACGATCGGGAAGAAGTCGACTCATTCCTCCAAGAGGTGGCTCTGTCCTACCGGCAGGTCTTAGCAGCCCAGGAAGATGAGCGAAAGGCCGGCTCGGTCCCGGGGCCGGATCCATTCTCGCAAATGGGTGAGCACGTGGCGGCAATCATGCGCTTGGCCGAAGACACCGCCGACGAGCTTCGGGCCGCCGCCGCCCGGGACGCCGACGGAATCCGAGCTGCCGCCGAACGCGACGCCGAAAGCATCCGAGCCTCCGCCCGAGACGATGCGTTCAAGACGTTGAACGCCGCTCAGGAGGAATTCGAGGCGGCCAGCGAAATGCGGCTCGCCGCCGAGAACGAGGCACGGGAAATTCTTGCCGCAGCACGAGAACAGGGCGCTCAGGAGGTGGAAACGCTGCGCCGAAAGGGTGACGAGCTGCGGGCGGCGACTGAGGCGGAGATCGCGCGGGTTCGCCAGGCGGCGGCCGGCCAGGTCAAACAGGGCCGTCAGCAGTTGGAGGCGGTACGCCAACAACGGGCCAACGTCGAGCACGAGGCCAATGAGATCCGTCTGACCGCTGCGCACGAAGCAGCCGAGACGGTGCGCCTAGCCGAGCACACCGTCGATGTCGCTCGAACGCTGCGGGCCACCGCCCACCGTGATGCCGAGGAGGTCGCTCGGCTGGTTAGCGAGATTCGGGCGCTGCTGGAGGACAGCAGAGGCGGGAGGAGTACTGCAACGGATTGACCCCTGCTCGGCGCCGATCGGCGTGCCAGTCTCCGGCGGTCACCCGGACCGGTTGCACGCCCGCGGCCATCTGTCGGACCGTGGGTTGGGGATTTGGACGCTTCGACAAACTCAGGTCCCTCACCACGAGGAATCTCCGCGGATAGGGGCCACCCCACGCCACGGAGCCGGCCAAGAAGCCGGACCTAGTGCCGCAGCAGGCAACATTGGCCTTGTAGGTCCACCCTCAGGGCGCCACTCTGATCCCGATCAGGTCGTTGAGTCGGGAGGGTGGACGTGGCGAGAGAGCGGTTGCGGGTGCGGGAGCTCTCGAACGAGGAGAGAACCGGCTGCTGCGGAGCGTGCGCCGCAGCTCCGGCTCGGTGGTGACGTGGAGGCGGGCGCAGATGGTGCTGCTTCGGCCCAGGGCATGGACGTCGAGCAGATCTCCAAGGTGTCGTTCGCGAGCTCGGACCGGTGCGGGACGTGATCAACAACTTCAACGACGACGCCTTCGACTCGCTGTACCCGAAGTACGCGGGCGGGCGGCCTCGGACCTTCGCCCTCCCCCAGCGCCAGCAGGTCAAGAGGATCGCCCTCTCCCGATCACAGGACCACGGCCTGCCGTTCTCGACGTGGAGCCTGAATAAGCTGGTCGAGTTCCTGGTGGCTAAGGGGGTGGTCGACGACATCAGCCATGAGGGCCTGCGAGACCTGCTCCGCAAGGAAGGCGTCTCGTTTCAGGTGATCAAGACGTCCAAGCAGTCCAACGACCCTGATTACGAGGCCAAAAAGAACCGGGTGCTCGATCTCTACGACATCGTCGACGGCAAGGCCGAAGCTGGCCCCGGCGACCCGACCGTGGTGATCTGCATGGACCAGTGCGGTCCGCTGACCTGCTGCCCCGGCCCGGCAAGCAGTGAGGCCGGTCGTGGGGAGCAAGGACAAGGGCTCGCCCGCCTTTCCCCGCCGCCGACGCAGGCGGGCGACCGACAGGCGCACTCAGGGCGTGCGTCACCTGATGGCGGCGCTCGACCTGGGCACCGACAAGATGTACGACCACGTGAAGCTCAACAAGAACCGCACCACGTTCCTGGCGTTCTGCCGCTACCTGCGCTCGCTGTACCCGCCCGAGGTCCGCATCGCCATCGTGTTGGACACCTTCAGCCCGCACCTCTCCGCCAAAAGGACCAGCGCGTCGGCGAGTGGCCGACGGCCAACAACGTCGAGCTGTAAAGAAGTAGCTGGCCGGTCGCAAAGGGTGGCCTGCATGGGGGTTGCTGACGCCGTCATCGATAGCGAGCGCGGCGAAGCAGGGGGAGTTGCGGGAGGTACCTGAGTTGTCGCCGGGCTCAGTTGTAGAGGGCAGGGATCTTCGCGGCGTTGTGGGAGAGGACACCGCAGCCGCACCGTCGTCGGCCGACAGGCCGAACGCCACGATGACATGTGTGACGCCGTGCTGGCCGAGGACCTCCCCAAGGTCGGACACCACACCGAGCAGCGGCAGGGAGCCGTCCGCCGCGGGGTGGCAGAACGACGGGTCGTCGACGACACCCACCGGGCGCAGGCCGTGCTGCGGGTGGCGCTCGAGAAACCTCGCCAGACTGGCCCCGACCGGGCCCGCCCCGACCATGACGGTGTCGCGCAGCAGCCGGCCCTGTCGCCACTGTCGACGGATACATCCGGCGACGAAAGCCCGTCCGGCGATCAGCGCCAGACTTCATTCCACTGGTCGGAACGGAAGGAGAGCTGTTTCTGGGCTGAAGGCCATCTGAAGATCTTGCTCACGCCCGCCCGCCCCTGGATGAGGTCTACTGGGTGCGCACGGTCACGGTGGCCGAGGGCACGCTGCGGCGACCGTCAGCATCCACAGTCTTGAGCCGGTAGTAGTACGTCGTGCGGCGACGGACCTCTGAGTCCCGGTAACTCTCCTGGCTCGTCGTCCCGACTTGGACGAAGGAGCCAGTGGAGGAGGTGCTGCGATAGATCTCGTACTTGAGGGGTCCACTGGAGCTCGGACCGTCCCACGACAGCAGGACCGTCCTGCGCTCGCCTTCCGCCTGGATGTCCGTCGGGGCCGCGGGGGCCGCGCCGAAGAGCTGGACGTAACGGGCGGCGGCGTTGGGGAAGATCCCGGTCATCATTCGATGCTGCTCGCCGGCCCACATGTCGTGTTCGAAGTACAGCTGGTAAGCGACGTTGCGAGTGTTGAACCATTCGTGCATGCGCTCGATGAAGTAAGGGTTGTCGCCGCCGCCGTTGCCGTCGCTGCGTAGGCTGAGGCCCCACTCGGGGAAGGCGATCTGCTTGCCGTGAGAGCCGGCAAAGGACTCAAGCCAGTCGAGACCGTGAGTCTGGGTGAGCATCCGCTGCCACCGACCCGCCGGGTTGTCGCGGTCCTCGCTGTACCAGCTCTGGTCGTAGAGGTCAGCGGTCACGAAGTCGACGTAGGCATCGCCAGGGTACGCTCGCTCCAGGGGGAACTGAGTGGTACCGAGCACGACGTTCCAGTCGAAACGGAACGAAGCGCCGCTGACCGATCGCATGGCGCTGACCACTCGGCGCCAGTAGGTGACGAAGGCGGCCGGGTCCGTCTGCGCGGCCCAGGGGAACCAGGAGCCGTTGAGCTCCCAGCCCAATCGGATGATCGAATCGCCCTCTCCGTGGGCCACCAGAGCCTGAGCCAGGCGCACGAAGTGGGCGTCGTAGGCACCGGTGGCCCCGGTGACCAGGGTGGCTCCGGTGGCGGGGAGCATGGGGACCGAGTAGATCACTTCGTACCCGGAGCCTGCCCAGCTGCGGGCGATCCATGCTGGGTCTTCGATGGCGCTCCAGGTGTCGCCGGGCAAGAAGTCGAGGGCATAGGCGGGGCCGCGGCCGAGCCACGAGCCGAAGGCCGCGACCTCCTCGGGCGCGCCCGACTGACGGTAGACACCCAACCCCGGTCCGGTCTGGGCATCAGCCGCACGAGGTGAACCAAGCGGGCTGCCTCCGAAGACGGCGAACACAGCGACGACAATCATGGTGAGCACTGCGGTGAAACGGCGGGGGGGCATGTCGGGGCTCCTGATCTGACCCGTGGGCTCAGCTCCGAGCACTTGCGCTTGGTGCGCTGCGCTCTCACCGTTCTCACGAGTCCGTTGTTGAATCGGTCTCTAGAAAGACCTTCGGCGGAGCCGGGCGCTACCTTGAGCGATTAGCATCTCACCTAGCGCGACATGAGCCGTTCGGCCCAACGCCTCGCCAATCGGGGGCGCGTAAATCGATGCCGAGAGCGGCGACAAGGTCGTCGACCTTGCGGGTCGACACCCCGTGCACGAACGCCTCCATGATCACCGCCCACAGGGCCCGGTCGATGCGCCGGCGCGGCTCCAACAGCGGCGGGGAAGAAGCTGCCGTGGCGCGCTTGGGGATGGCGAGCTCCGTGTAGGACCCCTGCACCGTCGAGCGGGGAGTGCATTCAATGTGAACTTGGCCGGAAGGGGAGCCTGCCAACAGCAGCTCGAAGGGACAGCGCGCACCCGGCGCAACTGAGGTCTTCTTGATGGCGGGCGAGGTGGCTGGCGGTGGGTGCCAACCAGGCGAAGTCGATAGCCGAGAACGCTGCTCCAAGGAGGCACGGTTGGAGATCTGGTGGGAGCCGAGAAGACAGACCAGGCCGACGACCACCACGAGAAGACTGGCGACGCCTACTCTCTGGGAGGTATCCGGCCCG
>JALYHF010000105.1 GCA_030776745.1 Actinomycetota bacterium
TCCATCGTCGGCTGGAACAGCCGGGCCGAGGAGGTCTTCGGGTGGTCGGCGAACGACGCCATGGGCCGACCCTTGGTGGAGACGGTCGTGCCCGTCGCATCGCGCCCGGCCCACCTCGCCGGCATCGACCGGTACCTGACCACAGGCGAGGGCCGAATCATGGGCCGGCCGGTCGAGCTGCTCGCACTACATCGGCACGGCCACGTCTTCCCCGCCGAGCTGACCCTGTGGGTCACCGAGGACGACGGGCAGGTCATCTTCAACGCCTTTGTCCGCGACATCAGCGAGCGCCGCAGGGCCGAGGAGGAGCAATCGCGGTTGGCGTCGATCGTGGCGTCCTCGGAGGATGCCATCGTGGGGATGGGCCTCGACCACCGGATCATGACCTGGAACCGCGCCGCCGAGCGGATCAGTGGCTACACCGCGACAGAGGCGCTCGGTCAGCCGGTGCTGTTCGTCTTCCCTCCCGAGCGCCGGGCCGAGGTCAGCGCCCTCTTGGAGCGCCTCGGCAGCGGCGACAAGGTCACCTCGCACGAGACGACCTGGCTGCGCAAGGACGGCGCCACCATCGACGTGGCCCTGACCATCTCGCCGATCTGCGACCGGTCGCAGAACCCGATCGGGGCGTCGGTCATCGCCCGGGACATCACCGAGCAGCGGAAGTTGGCCGCCGCCCTCACTGCGACCCTCGGCGAGCTCTCGGCCGCCCTCGAGGAGGCCAGGTCCTCCGAGGCGCGGACCCGGCGGTTCCTGGCCGACGCCGCCCACCAGCTGCGGACCCCGGTGACGGGCATCCAGGCCTGTGCCGAGACCCTGTTGCTCGACCCCGACCCGGCCCACGCCGACGGGCTCCTGGCCCACCTGGTCCAGGAAACCGCCCGGGCCGGCCGACTGATCAAGGCCCTGCTCCAGACGGCACGCCTCGACCAGGGGATCGGCGTCACCCGCCGACCCTGTGACCTCGCTGCGCTCTTCGAGGAGGAGCTCGACCGGGCACGGGCGCTGGCCCCGGAGCTGACCCTGGTGCTGGCGGATGGAGGCTGGCAGGGGCGCCCCGTAGACATCGACCCCGACGTGGTGCGGGAGATCCTGGCCAACCTGCTCGACAACGCCCGCCGCCATGCCCGGTCGGCCATCGAGGTCAGCCTGACCAGCAGCGGCTCGACCGTCGAGGTGTGCGTCGGCGACGACGGGCCCGGCCTGGCGCCCGAAGTGCTCGACCGGGCCTTCCAGCGGTTCGTGAGCCTCGACGGCAAGGGCGGCACCGGCTTGGGCCTACCGATCGCCCGCGGGCTCGCCGAGGCCCACGGCGGCACGCTGCACTACGAGGACGGGCGCTTCGTCCTGCGGTTGCCGGTGCCTCCCTCGACCCACGCAGATGGTCATCCCGATGCCCCCGTCCTCGCCTGGGCGTCGAAGAGGCGTTGTACCTGAGGGGCCAACGGTGGGCCCAGTGGCGCGCCCCTGATCCGCGTCTGCTACCCGGGGGACCTGCTCGAGGTGCTCAGTCGTCGTGCCTGCGGCCACGCCGGCCTGGTGGGCAGGGCAGCGAAGACGCTCAGTGCGAATCGTCCGTACGGCCCTCGATGGGGAGCCGGTGAACGTCCCGACACTGCCCATGCTGTGCTTCGTGGAGGCCGGCTTGGGTTGGTTCGCCAACCGATCCGGATCGACGGGTGGTCGTCGGCTGGCCGAAGATCGCCATGGATTGCCGAGCCGACCGGGCTCGGACCGCGAGAGTCTCAACCGCATCGCCGCTCGCCGCCAGGCTGAAGCCCGCCCGCCTACGGAGGCTCGGGCAGCGCTCGTTCCGGAGTCGAGGTGGCTGGCGTGGCGGCCGATGCCGATGCTTCTTCGTCTCCTTCGGTCTGGCGCGGCATGCGACCGATGCCAGACCGAAGGACCGGTCCCTGTTCGAGGTGGGAGATGGATGCTACGGCTGATGGTCGTGCTGCTCGCTTCCACCGGGTGGCTGCCGAGCTGCTCACCGGTCAGCGTGATGGGCTCCTTGCTGCGTCCGTCATAGAGCCATGGAGTCCATCACCGGCGCCCCACCGGGTGGACCCGCAACGGCAACCCTCGGACGGGAAGCCCTAGTCCGCTTGGAGTGAGTTGTAGAAGGGGATGCCACCGCCGATCACGGTGATGAACAGCGCGGGGATCAGCATCCAGCGCAGTCCCTCGACAGCAAAGGCGATCACGCCCAACACCACGCCGATGCCGACGATGGCGAGCGTGCCGTTCAGGGTGTGGTTCTTCATTGAGTACCTCCCGGGTTGTCGAAGGCACCCGTGCATGGTGCCACGCCTCAATCTTTGCCCGTTCGATCCTGTTCGGCAACCCACCGTGGTCGCCGCAG